>JAGVLI010000835.1 GCA_020054355.1 Planctomycetales bacterium
CGAGCGCCTGGGCGGTATCCCGCTGCACCGAGTGCGCTTCCGACCGCCGCCGGGCACCGCCACCGAGGCCGACCTCCTGCGCGTGGCCGCCCAGGAAAATCGGCTCTGCGAACTCGTGGATGGCATACTCGTGGAGAAAGGCATGGGGTTCCGGGAATCCATCCTTGCAGTGGTTTTGGCTTCGGCCTTGCGCGCCTTCGTCGCGCCCCGGAACCTGGGGCTGGTGAGCGGCCCGGATGGAACGATGCGGCTGATTGTCGGGCTGGTCAGACTTCCCGATGTGGCGTTTGTGTCCTGGGCACGCTTGCCCGGCGGGCGGGTGCCGACGGAAGCCATTCCCGACCTGGCACCCGATCTGGCCAGCGAAGTCCTGAGTGTAAGCAACACGCCGGGTGAAATGACCCGCAAGCGCCGCGAGTACTTCACCGCGGGCGTGCGCCTGGTCTGGGAAGTCGATCCGGAAGCGCGCACCGTGGCCGTCTACACCGCTCCGGACAATCCCGTGGTGTTGACTCAGGAGCAAACGCTGGACGGCGGCGACGTGCTGCCGGGATTTACGCTGTCGTTGCGGGAGTTGTTTGCCGAACTGGACCGTCAGGGGCCTGCGGTAAGTTGAAGGCGGGTAAGTGCCAATCATGCCCACTACCGCCCGCGATTTTCAGCGCGCCGCCGGACAACGCCTGACCACCGCGCAGTTTCTCCTGGACAACCGCTACAACCTCGACGCGATGTATCTCGCGGGTTACACGGTAGAATGCAGTTTGAAGGCGTTGATCCTGGAACTCACGCCAGCCCCGGATCGGACGAAGACCTTCAAGAAGATCAGTTCCGGGAAAAAGATGCACGAGCCGGAAGTGCTGGGCATGTTGCTCAAGGACCTGGGCAAGCCCATTCCCTTGAAGCTGGTCAAACGGTTTCGGCGCTCGGGTTGGTCCACGGCTTTGCGCTATGAGTCGGGACGCACCGATACCGGAGAAACCCGCAGTTTCTTGAAAACGGCCAAGGCAGTCCACGACTGGGTGGAGGTCCAACTTTCATGACACAAACCACCAAGGCGCGCTGGGAACGAATGCAAACGGACGAGACTCGGAAAGTGGCCGATCTTCTCAGGACGAAGTTCCCCAAGGTCGATGCCTATCGCTATAACTCGGCTTCCATTCGCGTACGGGTCATCGATCCACGCTTTGAGGGGAAATCAACGGCACAGCGCGACCGGATGGTCGAACCTTTGCTGAAGCAATTGCCGCCCGATACGCAGCGCGACATCATCAATCTGCTCACGCTCACTCCCGATGAGCCGAGTAAATCGCTCAAGGCCCAGTTCGCGAACTCCGAATTCGAAGACCCCAGCCCCTCACTGCTGTGAGGACCAGAACCCGAGTGCCGATCAACAACCAACCGACCGCGCTTGCAGGAGAATTTCACAATGTCCGCCTGCCCTGAATATCGCCGTCTGAATCGTCGTGAATTCCTGACCGTCGGCGCTGCCGGCGCTCTGTCGCTGCCCGGCGTGCTGCAGGCCGCGTCGGGGAACGCGCGAAACGAAAAATCGAAACCGACGGAGATGAACGCCATCCTGCTCTGGCTCGGCGGCGCTCCGGCCCACCTCGACATGTTCGACCTGAAACCCGATGCGCCCGCCGAGGTGCGCGGTGAGTTTTCGCCCATCGAGACCAGCTTGCCAGGCTGCCGGATCAGCGAACTACTGCCGAACGTGGCCAAGCAGATGCACCGGACCACGTTGATTCGCTCCATCACCCATAACATTGGCTCGCACGCTCCGGGCAGCCTCTACCTGCTCTCCGGCAACAAGCCGTTGCCGTCGCTGAAGTATCCGACCTATGGCTCGGTAATGACCAAGGAAAAGCAGGGCATCCAGGACATGCCGCCGTTCGTGGCGGTGCCGTTCGAGCCGCCGGAAAGCTCCGGGGCCGGCTACCTCGGCGTGGCTTACAACTCGTTCTCGGTGAATGCCGATCCGTCGTCGGCCAAGTTCAACGTGCGGGCCATCAGCTTGCCTGACGGCACCTCCATCGAGCGTGTCAACCGCCGCAATGGACTGCTCGACCGGCTCGACCAGACTTTCGACGAGCAGAAAACCGACGAAACGATTTCCGGCTTGGACCGCTTCCAGCAGCAGGCGTACGACATCGTCCGTTCGCCGCGCGCCCGGCGGGCCTTCGACCTCGGCCAGGAACCGTCCCGGCTGCGCGACCAGTACGGCCGGACGCTGTTCGGCCAGGGCTGCCTGTTGTCCCGCCGCTTGATCGAAGCGGGTTGCCGGTTCGTGACCGTGAACACCACCGGCTGGGATACGCACGGCGCGAATTTCAGCCGGCTCAAGGACAGCCTGGTGCCGCCGGTGGACCTGGGGTTGGCGGCGCTGCTCGAAGACCTGGACACGCGCGGCCTGCTCGACAGCACCCTGGTCTACTTGGTGGGTGAGTTCGGCCGGACGCCGAAGATCAACAAGAATTCGGGCCGCGATCACTGGCCCTATTCCATGTTCGCCCTGCTGGCGGGCGGTCGATTGCCGCGCGGCAAGGTCTTCGGCGAAACCGACGGCAGCTGCGAACGGCCGAAGGACAAGCCGGTATCGCCCGACGACGTGGCGGCCACCGTCTACACGGCACTGGGCATCGACCCGCACAAGGAATATCAGACGCCGACGGGTCGGCCGATCCGGATCGTCGCGGAGGGGACTCCCATTGCGGAGTTGATTGGCTAGAGTGGTTCGCCGGTTCGCGACGCTTTGTAGAAGCGTATCGCGCCCCGATCACTGCTGCATTCGGTCGAGATGCTCGAATCGGTCCGCACAGCGGACCCTACGAGATTCCGTAGGGGCCGCTGTGCGGACCGATTCGGTTACTTCTTCAGATTCCAGCAAATCAGCTTCTCGCCGTCGCGGGCATAGAGGCGGCCATTTGCCAGGGCGATCTCCGCGCGGCAGGGCGTGGCCTTGAACACCGCCACGCGGGCCTTTTCCTTGAAGGCGGTGGGATTCGCCTCGATCAACGCCAGTTCGCCGTTCTCGCACAGGGCGATGAGCTGGCCTTCCGCCAGGAGCAGCGAGGCGCAGCCGAAGTTTTTCTGCGCCCATTTCGATTTGCCGGTCTGCCAATCGATGCAGCGCAGCCGGGCCGAACCGCCTTCCTGTCGGCCGTCGATGCCGTAGAGATGGCCGTCGTGATAGACCGGCGTGTTGTAGTGACACGACATGATCTGGCTCGACTTCCACACCTCGTCGGCCTTGTCTTTCGACACCTTCAGCAGGATTTCCCCGGTGGCGTACTCGGCGGAATAGAAGACCTGATCGCCGACCACGATCGGCGCTGCCGCGTTGACCGAGGCATCGATGCGTGCCCGGAACGGCCGGCTGAAGCGCACCTTGCCGTTCGCCGGATCGACCGAGACGATGCCCGCCCGCGTGAAGAAGAAGACGTGCCGCACGCCATCCACCGTCGCCGCGACCGGGGACGAATAGCTGGCATCGTCGCTGGTGGACTTCCAGATTTCCTTGCCGGTGGCGGCGTCGAAGGCGACGATGCCGGCATCCTTGCCGCCGACGTTAAGCAGCAATTTGTCGCCTTCGACAATCGGTGACGTGCCCACGCCGAAGAAGCTGTCCCGCACCTGATAGTCCGTATGCAGCGCGCGGTCCCAGACCTTCTTGCCGGTTTCCAGCTCCAGGCAGTGCAGCTTGCCGTCGGCGCCCAACGTGTAGACGTGCTTGCCGGAGATCAACGGCGTCGAGCGCGGGCCGTCGCCCTTGCCGTAGCGATCCTGATAGTTCGTGGCGTATGCGAATTTCCACTGCTCCTTGCCCGTGGCCGCATCCAGGCTCTCGACCACGTCCTCGTTGCTGACGCGGTGGAACAGGATCAGCCGGCCGCCCGCGATCACCGGGCCGCTGAAACCTTCGCCGACCTTCCTCTCCCAGAGCTTCGGCGGGCCGTCCTTCGGCCAGTTCGGCAGCAGGCCGGTTTCCCCGGAGGTGCAGTTGCGGTTAGGGCCGAGAAATTGCGGCCAGTCGGCGGCGGCGGCCGTGGCCAGCATCAATCCGGAGATGCCGAGAATTCCGAGAAAGCCAACCCGCCGACAGCGGGCGAAAATCGCGGCAAGCCGAGTCGCACTCATGATCGAAGCTCTCCTGAACAGGGCGCCTGGGGCCGCAACGGTCGGCCCCCGGCTGCCGAGCAAGCCCTCTTATCCTACCGCGAGATACCGCCCGAAGAAATCGGTAATGCTGGTTCGGCGGGCAGTAGTGTGGCGCGCGCGTGTGAAATCCAAAAAAAATGCCGCCCGCCGGTCGAAGATGGTTTTAGTGGCCGAGGACTGCCAGCTCACCTGAATCCGACGGTTTGGTTCTCAAACTACCGGGAAAGCCGGTCGATTCTAGAAATGTAAACGCGCCGCGCTCCGTGGCTCGGGCAATCTCTCCTTGCGCGATCTCGAACATCCAACCAGGGCCGATGCACACCATGATGAGCAACCGATTGAGCTGGTTACTGGGCATCTTGACGATGGGCGGACTGGCGGCGACCGCCACTGCCGAA
>JAGVLI010000437.1 GCA_020054355.1 Planctomycetales bacterium
CACTCAGCAGACCGGCGCCGAACGGCAGTTCATCACGCCGTCCCTGGTGCCCGGCAAGACCTACTACTACCACCTGAAAGCCGCCTGGACCGAGGGCGGCCAGGAGAAGACCGTCAGCCGGGATGTGGTCGTCAAGCCCGGTCAGCGCGTGGAGGTCGATCTCCATACCGGCGCTGCCGTGGCCGAGGCGCCCAAGCAAGACCCGCCGAAGGTCGAGCAACCCAAGGTGGCGGCGGCCAAGTCGCGCACCTTCCTGTTCACCTATAGCGCGACCGTGACCGACCTGCCCGCCGACAAGACCGCGCGCGTCTGGCTGCCGATGCCGACTTCCAGCGATGACCAGGAAGTGAAGCTCGAAGACGACAAGGGGCTGCCGGCCGGCTACAAGATCGAGAAGGAGCCGCTCTACGGCAACGCGATGATCTATGCCGAGGTCAAGGGCGACCAGGACGGCAAGGCGACGCTCGAGGCGACCTATCGCGTCACCCGCAAGGAAGTGCGCGGCGCTTCCGCTCCGGAAGTGGCCGACGCCAAGCTGCTGGACCGCTACCTGCAACCCGACAAGCTGGTGCCGCTGGAAGGCAAACCGCTGGAACTCATCAAGGGCAAGAAAGTGCCCGAAGACCACGTGGCGGCCGG
Source organism: Planctomycetales bacterium (assembly GCA_020054355.1). Classification (GTDB taxonomy): domain Bacteria; phylum Planctomycetota; class Planctomycetia; order Gemmatales; family Gemmataceae; genus JAGVLI01. Next base: position 640 of record JAGVLI010000437.1, read on the forward strand.
CAAGATGCTCTACGACGTGGTCAACGGCCATGTGAAGTACAGCAAGGACGGCAAGGGCTGGGGACGGGGCGACGCAGTCTGGGTCTGCGACAGCAAGTTCGGCAACTGCACCGATTTTCACAGCCTGTTTATCAGCCTGGCACGAGCCAACAAGATCCCGTCGAAGTTCGAGATGGGCTTCTCGGTGCCGACCAAGCGCGGCGCCGGCGACGTCGGCGGCTACCACTGCTGGGCCTTCTTCAAGCCGGAAGGCAAGGGCTGGATGCCGGTGGACATTTCCGAAGCCAACAAGGACCCGAAGATGACCGACTACTACTTCGGCAACCTGACCGAAGACCGCGTCACGTTCACGACCGGCCGCGACTTCGACCTGGCGCCGAAGCAGGACGGCGAGACGCGGAATTTCTTCATCTATCCCTACGCGGAAATGGACAGCAAGGAATACCCGGCCGACAAGGTGAAGCGCAAATTCAGCTACAAGGATTTGCCCAGCTGATGCGTGGCGGCTTGCCCGCTTCGCATGAATCGTCGAACGCACGGCCCACGGACATCGGTCCGTGGGCCGTTCCTTGGTGTCGTATTGTCCGAAGGAGTCCGGTGTGGTATACCTCCATTCAGTAAGCAGGTGATAGCCTGAGAGGTGGGAAATGGCTCAGCTACTGTGCGAAGTGTCGGAAGGACTGCGGCCGGCGGAAGCGACGGTAAAAGTGCATCGCCTCGACGGTCGCGCGGAGTTTCTCCCCGTGGATCGGGGCATGGTGACAAAGGCAGGCCGCAAGAACTATCTTGCGGTGGGGCTGATTTACCTGGATGAAGCTCAGGAGGCTGCTCTGATCGAATTGCCTGAAGAGGCCGATTCGGGAGCCAACCGGCTTTGGGTGCGTCGCGATCACGTGCGGCTCCTGCACGAGAGTCTGAATTCATGATCCTGTCCGATCGAGAAATCCTCGCGGCCTTGGCTCGGCAGGCCATGTTTCTGACGCCCTGTCCTCCGGGGGGCAGTCTGGACTGGACTTCCACGGCGTTAGACTTGACCCTTGATGCCGAGATCCGCCCGTGGGATGCCGAGCAGCTTCCCGAAAACATGCTGGTCGATCCCTGCGCCGCCGATTTCAGTACCAACGAATTGATTCGCCGCTACACTCAACCGCACGATTGCACCAACGGCTTCGCGATTCCGCCGAAGATGCTGGTCCTCGGCTGGACGGCAGAAAAGCTCAAGCTGCCGCACACCTCGAAAATCGCGGCCCGCGTCGAAGGCAAGAGCAGCCTGGCGCGTCTCGGCTTGGGCATCCATGTCACGGCCCCGACAATCCACGCCGGTTTCGGTTTCGACGGCCGCAACCCAGCATACGAAGGCAGCCCCATCCGACTCGAAATCTGGAACTTCGGGCCGTTGCACATCAAGCTCACCAAGGGCATGCCCATCTGCCAGCTGATCTTCGAGGAAGTCCACGGCACTCCCGAAAAGGGCTACGCCGGCCAGTTCCGCTTGCAGGGGCCAGTCGCGCCCCGGCCGCGCCCGGCGCGACGAAAATGACGCAGCCGCACGTTCGGCGGCCAACATCAACGTAACGGCAGCGACGCTTTTCGCAGTTGCTCGACCAGCGGACCCCGCGCCACTTCCACGCTGATCTCGTCACGGAACTGGGCCTTGCCGAAGCTGCTTTCATTGCGACAACCAAGCCCCTCGCAACGGACGATGACCTTCGCCGGTTCGCGCAGGATCGCCTCGCAGATCGCTTGCCGATCCGGCAGCGGGGTGTCCGGAGTCACCGCCGGATTGATGGCAGTAAGCAGCGCGTTCCGCAGTGCATCGTGGCGGGCCTCGGTTGGCGTCATGCCGTAACCGTGGCTGACCAGGATGTCGCGTTCGTCAGCCAGCGTCGGGGCGCTGCCCGTCTTGTCGCTGCCATCGGCGTGGACCGGACCGCTGCCGGCCATGTTCAAGCAGTGCAAGATGACGCTGACCAAGACAGGAGCGACCACGGCAGTGAAGATCGTCGCGGTCGTCTGGCCCAGGGAACTGCTCTGAGTTGCTGCCATCGCACTCGTCCTCCTCACCAATCCGCGCAGGCAAGCTGGGAAACCTGTACCAGTCAAAGCGGGCTAACTGCTGCTTGCCGAATCTGCTTGTCCCACCAGTGCCCCACGATAAACTGGGGTACTTCTTGCGGAAAACGTCCTGCCATCCTTCCCGCCGGTTCCATTATGGGGGTCCAGTCAATGCTGATTCGTGCGTTCAGTAGCCGTACTTTCTTGCCTATTTTCGCGCTGCTGGTTTCGACAGGTTTCACGCGAGGCCAGGCGGCGGACAAGGCCGCGCCCGATCCGGCGGACGTGCGACTGCGGGCCATCGTCGAAGCGCGGCTGACGTTCAAGGCGTTTGTCTTCAGCGATGAGAAATTCCCGGAGTGCGTCTTCGAGCAGCCGGCGAAAGTCGAGGAGCTAATCGGCTCGACCAGCATCAAGACTTCCTTTTTCAATCGCGAGCTGAAGGCCGTGGAAACCGCATCGGCTCCCGGCGTCTTCGGGGCCGTGGTCGAAGTGACATCCAATTGGCTGCCCGGATACCGATGTGCTCGGCACTCACGCCGATGCCCAGAGCGTGCCGCTGGACATCGCCAAGTTCGGCCAGCTGCTGCTCAATCAGGGCAGTTACGGCAAGCTCCAGTTCTTCCGGCCGGAGACGTTTCAGAAGATGCTGCCTCAGAAGCTGACCAAGACGCTGGGGCCGGAGGCGGTCAAGACGTTTGGCATCGGTCTGGACGGCAACCCCGACCGCATCGGCCACGGGGCCGCTTCCGCCGCCACGTTTCACGTCGATCGCACGGAGCAGCTGGTGGTGGTGATGACGCGCAACAAGATGGGCAAGGTCCAGGACAAGTACAACGGCAAGTTCTGGCAAGCGATCCGCGACGGCATCGACAAGCCGACGGAGAAGAAGTAGGTGCCGCCGCTTGCGGCTTTGCCTGAAGCAGCGAATGTCAATGACTAGCTGATAGCTGTCAGCTGACAGCTATCAGCTATTTCTTCCACCGAACCCAACCATCCGGCAGCGCGTCTTTCTGGCATGGCCGAGATCAACGCCCTTTTCCAGGAGACGCCCCATGCAAGCAGAACTGCTCGACGACATCGACATCTTCGTCATCCACGATTTCCTGAGCCGCGCGGAATGCCAGCGCTGGATCGACGACAGCGAAGCGCTCGGTTACGGCGATGCACCCATCACGACCTCGGTGGGGTTCGTCATGCGCAAGGACGTCCGCGACAACGAGCGCGTCATCCACGATAGCCCGAAACTCGCCGATGCCTGGTGGCAGCGGGCCAGGCCGTTCCTGCCCGCGGAGTGGTCCCGCTGGCAGATCGTCGGCTTCAACGAGCGTTTTCGTTTCTACCGCTACGATCCCGGTCAGAAGTTTGCCAAGCACACCGACGGCTACTTCGAGCGGGACAATGGCGAGCGCAGCCATCTGACCTTCATGGTCTATCTCAATGAGGAGTTCGACGGCGGTGAGACGGTGTTTCACGACATTCGGCCCAGGCTGCGCGTGAAGCCGAGGACCGGCATGGCGCTGGTGTTCAATCATCGCCGGTTGCACGAGGGCGCGCCGGTCATCAGCGGCCGGAAGTACGTCCTGCGCACGGACGTCATGTATCGCCGGCCGGTTTCCTGAAGCGTGCGCAGGGGTAGCGGGGCGGATTGGGAAATCCGCGTGTGCGTGAGATAAGACGAGACGACTCTTCTCCCAGACTGCCAAAACGGCGTGCGTTCGGTCAAGCGCAGCCGGCGAAATTCCTGCTGGCGCTGGCGGTTCTTCGGAAAAAAGTGCGCCCGGCGTCGCTGCCGGCTTGCCCTGGGTCGGCCGGTCTTCGATAATCCATGCGGTGGCTCGCGAACCTCCTGACGGGAAGCAAGATCATGTCTCGGAAGACCGCATTGCCGATCGTTGGCATTTTCCTGGTTGCGCCCTGCGCGCTGCTGCTGCCGAGCCTGGCGGTCGCTGCCGACGCACCCGTCGATTACGCGCGAGACATCAAGCCGATCCTGGCGAGCAGCTGCTACGTCTGCCACGGACCGGACGAGGGCAAACGCAAGGCCAAGCTGCGGCTGGACGTGCGCGAGGAAGCCCTCAAGGCCGCCGTCAAGCCGGGCGACTCGGCGAAGAGTCCGCTGATCGAACGCATCGTCAGCAAGGACGCGGACGAAGTGATGCCGCCGCCCGGCGCCAAGAAGCCGCCGCTGACGCCGGCGCAGATCGACCTGCTCAAACGCTGGATCGATCAGGGCGCCAAGTTCGACGTGCATTGGGCCTACGTCAAGCCGGTGCGCCAGGCCCCGCCCGCCGTGGACGGCGCCTGGGCGAAGAACCCGATCGATCAGTTCGTCGCTGCGAAACGGCAAGCCGTGAAGTTGCAGCCGGCCCCGGAAGCGGACCGCGTCACCCTGACCCGCCGACTGCACTTCGACCTGCTCGGCTTGCCGCCGACGCCGGCCGAGGTCGATGCGGTGCTGCAGGATCAGTCGCCGGACTGGTACGAAAAGCTCGTGGATCGCTTGCTCGCGTCGAAGCACTACGGCGAGCGCCTGGCCATCTACTGGCTGGACCTGGTGCGCTTCGCCGACACCGCCGGCTACCACTCCGACAACCACCGCGACCTCTGGCTTTACCGCGACTACGTCATCAACGCCTTCAACGACAACAAGCCGTTCGACCGCTTCACGGTCGAACAGCTGGCGGGCGACCTGCTGCCGAACGCGACCAAGGAGCAGCAGATCGCGTCCGGCTACAATCGGCTGCTGCAAACCACGGAGGAAGGCGGCGCGCAAGCGAAGGAATACACGGCCAAGTATGCCGCCGACCGGGTGCGCAACGTCTCCGTGGTCTGGTTCGCCAGCACGATGGGCTGCGCCGAGTGCCATAACCACAAGTTCGACCCGTTCACCGCGAAGGACTTCTACAGCCTGGCGTCGTTCTTCGCCGACATCCGCGAAAAAGCGGTCGGTCGCCAGGACCAGACGCCGTTGCCCACCGAGCAACAGGCCGCTCATCTGAAGGCGCTCGACGACCAGCTTGCCCCGCTGCAACAGGTCATGGCCAGGCACACGCCCGAACTGGAGGAAGCCCAGCGGCACTGGGAACTGCGCGTCCAGCACGGTCAGGTGAAGGGGTTGCCGAAAAACGTGCTCGACCTGCTGGCGCTGCAAGTGCGCAGCCGGAATGCCAAGCAGAAGCAAGATGTGGAGGCGTATTTCCGTGGCATCGCCCCGTAATTGAAAGTGCCGCGCGACGCACTCGCCGACTTGCAAAAGAAGAAGGACGCTCTGCTCAAGGTGGTGGCGTCCTCGCTGGTCTCGATGACCGGCCCGGCGCGGACCATGCGTATCCTGCCGCGCGGCAACTGGCTGGACGACTCCGGTGAGGTGGTGCAGCCGGCCGTGCCCGCTGCCCTCGGCTCACTGGAAGTCCAGGGCCGGGCAACGCGCCTCGACCTGGCGAAATGGCTGACGGCAGCCGACCATCCGCTGACCGCGCGGGTCTTCGTCAATCGGCTGTGGAAGCTGAGCTTCGGCCAGGGTCTGGTGCGTTCGCTCGAGGATTTCGGCATCCAGTCCACGCCGCCGACGCATCCCGAATTGCTCGACTGGCTGGCGATCGAGTTCATGACGAACGGCGAGCCAAGGAGCGGCGAGCCGGGAGTGTCAGCGACCGGAGGCTGGAATATCAAAAAGCTGCACAAGCTGATCCTGATGTCGGCCACCTATCGTCAATCGTCGGCGGTGGCGAAGGAAGTCCGCGAGCGCGATCCGAGCAATCTCTGGCTGGCCCGGCAAGGCCGTCACCGTCTCGAAGCCGAACTGGTGCGCGACAACGCCCTGGCGGTCAGCGGCTTGCTCGTCAAGAAGATCGGCGGCCCAAGCGTGAAGCCCTATCAGCCCGCCGGCTACTGGCAGTTCCTGAACTTCCCGAAGCGCGATTGGGCCGACGACAAGGGCGAGGACCAGTATCGCCGGGGCATGTACACCTACTGGCAGCGCAGCTTCCTGCACCCGAGCCTGCTGGCCTTCGACGCGCCGAGCCGCGAGGAATGCACCGCCGAACGGCCCCGTTCCAGCACGCCGTTGCAGGCCCTGGTGTTGCTCAACGATCCCACCTACGTGGAAGCCGCCCGCGCCTTTGCTGAGCTGATCTTCAAGGAAGGCGGGACCAGCATCAACGACCGGCTGAACTGGGCCTATCGGCAGGCAGTCTCGCGGCCCATCAAGCCGGAGGAAGCGAAAGTCCTGACCGCCCTGATCCAGAAGCACCTGGAAGAATACACGGCCGATCCGAAGGCAGCGCAGCAGTTACTTGGGACGGGCCAGAAGCCAGCGCCGCAAGGCTTGCCGTTGCCAGAGTTGGCGGCGTGGACTTCCGTGGCGCGGGTGATCCTGAACTTGCACGAGACGATTACGCGGAATTAGGGTCTGTTCGGCGAATCAAATCGTGAATTAACTGACAGCTAATAGCTGTTAGCTGACAGCTAATTCAGATTATTTTCGCAACAAGATGTATCGAACGCGCCCGTTAAGGAATTTCCGATGAACCCCGATGATCCCCTGCCATTCGAGCCTTTCCGGCGCGAGCCGGTTCCGCCTGATATTCTCGAATGGGCCAGACAGACCTTCGACAAAGAAGAATACTTGGCGCAGGTCCGCGAGTTGGAAGCCACGGGCGGTCTGCATCTGGAAGATTTTATTGCTGAACTTGAAGCCAGAGTGAGGTGATTGTGGGTCAGTGCTGCAACTTTGCAGAGTTCGCCGCTTCGATCCGGGGAGCAATCTGGTGTCATCACGGATCGAAGACTACGCGCTGATCGGCGATTGCGAGACGGTGGCCCTGGTCGGCAAGGACGGCTCGATCGACTGGCTCTGCTTGCCGCGCTTCGATTCCGGCGCTTGCTTCGCCGCCCTGTTGGGCACTCCCGAAAACGGCCGCTGGCAGATTGTCCCGGCGGGTGAAATCCGCCAGGTCCGCCGTCGTTATCGGCCCGGCACGCTCATCCTCGAAACGGAATTCGAGACCGATACGGGCACCGCCGTCCTGATCGACAGTATGCCGTTGCGCAGCCAGGCTTCGGACTTGCTGCGGATCGTGGCCTGCCGTTCGGGACAGGTCGCGCTGCGGATGGAACTGATCGTCCGCTTCGACTATGGCTCGGTGGTGCCCTGGGTACGGCGCAGCGGCGACGGCCTGTGGGCCATTGCCGGCCCGGACGCCCTGCATCTCCATACCGCGATCCCGGTGCAAAATCACGATTTCCGCACGACCGCCGAGTTCGCGCTGACGGCTGGCGAACGTGCCCATTTCACCCTGACCTGGCATCCGTCGCACCTGCCCGAACCGCCGCCGCGCGACCCCGAGCGAAGCCTGCAAGAGGCGGAAGACCGGTGGCGCGACTGGTCCGACCGCTGCACCTATGAAGGACCGTGGCGCGACGCGGTGCTGCGTTCGCTCATCACCCTCAAAGCGCTGACCTACGCGCCCACCGGCGGACTGGTGGCGGCACCCACTACCTCGCTACCAGAACACCTCGGCGGCGTGCGCAACTGGGACTATCGCTTCTGCTGGATTCGGGATGCCACCTTCACGCTCTACGCGCTGATGGAGAACGGCTACCTCGACGAGGCGCGGGCCTGGCGCGATTGGCTGGTCCGCGCCGTGGCCGGCAAGCCCGCCGAGATGCAAACCCTTTACGGCGTGGCCGGCGAGCGTCGCTTGACCGAGCTGTCCCTGCCCTGGCTGACGGGCTACGAAAACTCCCGCCCGGTGCGCATCGGCAACGCCGCCAGCAATCAGCATCAACTCGACGTGTACGGCGAGGTCATGGACGCGCTGCACCTGGCGCGGAGCCGAGGGTTGAGCCACGACGACATTTCCTGGCGCGTCCAGAAGGAACTGATGGACTTCCTGGAAGGCGACTGGCGGCAGCCCGACGAGGGCATCTGGGAAGTGCGCGGGCCGCGCCGGCACTTCACCCATTCCAAGGTCATGGCCTGGGTGGCGGCCGACCGCGCGGTGAAGGCCGTCGAGCAGTTCAGCCTGGACGGCCCGGTGGCGAAGTGGCGGCAATTGAGGGAAAACATCCACGAGCAGGTTTGCCGCAACGCCTTCGATGCTCAGCTCGACTCCTTCACGCAGTACTACGGTTCGGGCACGGTGGATGCGAGCTTGCTGGTGATTCCGCTGGTCGGCTTCTTGCCGGCGACCGATCCGCGCGTGCTGGGC
>JAGVLI010000408.1 GCA_020054355.1 Planctomycetales bacterium
GTGTGCTCTTCCGATCTAAGAGCCTCACGGCTCCGCGCGGCTGGGCGCTGCTGCAAGACAAGCTCATCGACAGCCCGAACGCCGAGGTGCGCGATGCGGGCCAGTGGCTGGCGGTCCTGTTCGACGATCCGAAGGCATTGGCGCTCGTCCGCAAGCGCGTCACGGAAGCGAAAGCATCGGCTGAGGAGCGCTCGGCTGCGCTGCAAGTTCTGGTCGAAAAGGGAGCGGGCGAACTCAAGCCGCTGCTGTTCGATCTGCTGAACGACAAAGCGCTACGCGCGCCGGCTATCCGCGCCCTGGCGGCCTTCAGCCACGAAGAGACGCCGGAAAAGCTCCTCAAGCTCTATCCCATGCTGAATCCGGCGGAAAAGCAGGATGCCATCACCACGCTGTCGGCCCGGCCCAAGTACGCCCTGGCGCTGCTCGATGCCATTGACCGCAAAGCGATTCCGCGGACAGAAGTCTCCGCCTTCACCGCCCGGCAACTCGACGAGATGCACGACCCGCAGGTCACGGCCAAGCTCACGAAGGTCTGGGGCCAGATTCGGCAGACTTCGCAGGAGAAGAAAGCGCTGTTCGCCAAGTATCAGGGGCTGCTCACTGGCGAAGCGCTGGCCCAGGCCGATCCCTCCAGCGGTCGGGCGGTCTTCAACCGCACCTGCGCCCAGTGCCACAAGCTCTATGGCCAGGGCGGGGAAGTCGGCCCTGACCTGACCGGCTCGAACCGCAGCGACCTGCACTACATCCTGGAAAACGCCATCGACCCGAGCGCCATCATCGGCCAGGAATATCGACTGACGAACATCGTGACCAAGGATGGCCGGCTGGTGGCGGGCATCGTCGTCGAGGAGACCGACCGCGCCGTGACGCTGCGCTCGGCTACCGAGAGGGTGGTGGTCGCCAAGGGCGACATCGACGAGCGGCGGATCGTGTCGGTGTCGATGATGCCCGAAGGCATCCTCGATGCCCTCAAGGAAGACGAGGTCCGCGACCTGGTCAGCTACCTGCGGACCAAAGGACAGGTGCCGCTTCCCAAATGACGCCGCTCGCGGCTTCGCCCCCACCGCCGCTTGCGGCTTCGCACGCTTCGCCCAACATTCCGCGAGGACATCATGACCGCCGAATTCCGTATTCCCGTCCAAGTGGACACCGCCGGTCCGACCTGGATCGAGGACCTGGACTTGCCGCTGCTGGTCCGTCATGAAGACCAAGTCTTTCGAGAGTTTGTTGGCGGAGTACATGCAACCTATCGAGAGGATGCGCGGCGGCCGTTGTTCGTCCAATGCCTTTCTTCGGCGCGGCCATCCGCGATTCCCGGTAGGCGTTGCTCCACTTTGGTCGTGGCGCATTATCCCCGATTCCTCGAAGAGACCAGGAATCCCGAAGTAGACCTATCCGTTTCTTGTAGCGGAGTGGACCGTCCTCCGGCCGGACTGCCTTTTGAAATCTGGCGACTCATCGCGAAGCAAGACGAAGGTGACGCAGTCAAAATCAAGGAAATCGAAAATGCCCTGAGCATCTCCGTCGCCACCTACCCCTTTTTCCACTATCAGTACAACACGAAAGACCCCGAATTGCGCCGGCCGATCTTTCACCCAGTTCACGGACCCAGCGGTAAAACGATCACGCAGCTCGGCGAAGTGCCAGGCAAGAAGGTGGCGCACTTTCACCACACAGCCCTGTGGATCGCCCATCAGAATTGGACGGCACAGGGGCAAGGCCACCTCGACAACTGGCAGATGAACAAGAACTGCACCAAGATCGAACACGTCAAGTTCGACAAGATCGAGAGCGGCCCGCTGGCGGCCCGGTTTATCGAGCAACTCAGCTGGCTCGATGCCAAGGGCGAAAAAACGCTGCTGGCCGAGACGCGCACCGTCACCGTGCCGAAGCGCGACGCCGCCAGCCGCATCATCGATATCGACCTGACGCTGAAGGCCCAGGATTTGCCCGTCACGCTGCACAAGACGCCGTATCACCTGCTGGCCTGTCGGGTGCTGGATGCCATGCTGCCCAAGAACGGCGGGGCCATCGTGAATTCCGACGGCAAGAAAAACCCGCAGGACGGCGCTCCCGCCCAGTGGATCGACATTTCCGGAAAGCTCGAAGACGAGGAGCAGGGCGTGGCGCTGTTCAATCACCCAAAGAACGACCGCCAGCCGGTGCCGTGCCTGCAATTCTCCGGTCAGACCATCGGCCTGTCGCCGACGCACAAGGAACCATTGACCATCGAGGCGGGCAAGGAAGCACGCTTTCGCTTCCGCGTGCTGGTGCATGCGGGCGATGCCGAGAAAGCCAAGGTGGCGACGGAATACGAAGCCTACGCCAAGGCCGGACAGGCACGGATCGGCGGAGTGGAGAGAGTGCGCGGCTGACGCGCTCCAGGAGCGCCGCGGTTTCATCTCGACGCCGGCATACTACATCGCTATCGTGCCGCCCGCGATACCGGCGGCGCTTCATGCGCGCCCTGGCGGCGTCATCAATCGGCACACCGAAGGTAAGGATACCTTGCCATGCAGCGGCTGCTCGCCACTACTCGATTCGGCCTTTCGACACTACTTCGGTATCCCTACCCGACCGCCGCAGTGCTGTTTTTCGCCGCGTTCTCCGTGTTCTTCTGCACGCGGAAACTGTCCGACTGGGACTCGGTTTACCTGCCGGCGGCGGCGCGCCTGGCACAGGGCGAAGACATTTATCGGGATGCGTTCGTCTATCCGCCGATCAATGCCTGGCTGGCGCTGCCTTTCGTGGACTTGCCGCATACGGCGAACCGGCTGCTCTTCCTGGCCGTTTGCGGCATCGGGCTGGTGGTCCTGCTGCGGTGCGGCTGGCAATTGGCCGGCGGCGGCCGCTTGCAGGGCGAGCCTGCGGTCCCGCGTCACGAGCACATGATTTTCGGGCTGGGCTTATTGTGCGGCGTCTTCTTCGCTTTCGATTCGCTGACCAACCAGCAAAACGATCTGGTGGTGGCGGCGCTGGTCCTCGCGGCTTGCTCGGCCCTGGCCGGTCGGCGGG
>JAGVLI010000787.1 GCA_020054355.1 Planctomycetales bacterium
AGTCGCCCGCGGCCAGGGCAGACCCGAACTGGTCGCCCGCCTCGACGGCCTCCAGGACACCGGCGCTGTCCTGGTGCCAGGTCTGGGAGCCGGAGGCCCTCAGGCCGTTGCTGGTGCCGAAGACAACCTGGATGATGCCTGCATCCGCGACGTCGTCGCGGTCCTCGCCGGGGACGCCGATCGCCAGGTCGATCCGGCCGTCGCCGTTAAAATCGCCGGCCGCCAGGCTGTTGCCAAAACGATCGTCCAGTTCCGGGGCCTCGTTGAAACCCTTAAAAGCCTGGGTCAGGTCGTTGCTGCCCTCACCCATCAAGCCGTTTGCAGTTCCGTAGATGCCAATGACAGAACCAGCGTCGGCGGGATTGCCGGTGCCGGCCCGGTTACCCGGCAGGCCGACCGCCAGGTCGGCGTAGCCATCGCCGTCGAAGTCGCCGGCGGCCAGGGCGTAGCCGAATTCATCGCCGCCGGCATTGCGGTGCGGAATCTGGCTGGCATCCTGGTGGAAGAACCCATCTCCGACAGCCGTCAGGCCGCCGGCCGAACCGTAAATCACGTTGACGACCCCGGTATCGGGCGCGTTCCGATCGTCGCGCGGCAGGTCTTCAAACGACACACCGATCACCAGATCGTCGTAGCCGTCACGGTCGAAGTCGCCGATGGCCAGGCAGAAGCCGAACTGGTCGCCCGACTCGGCCGTGTCGGTGATGCCGGTGCTGTCCTGCGACCAGAGTTCGCTCGTCGAATACCCGGAAGGCGAGCCATAATAGACCCGGACCGCACCGGCATCGGCAGCCCCGTTGATGTCCTGCAACGGCAGACCGACAGCCATGTCCAGATGGCCATCGCCATTGAAATCGCCAAACCCGGTCACGCTGGGCAGGGTCCGATCCTCCAGAAGTTCCACCTTAGGCTTCCACAGGCTGAAGTGCGGCCGTTGTCGTCGGCCGGCATGTGTGGCGCGATCCTTTCTGGGACCGCTGCCGACCGGCCCGACCCGGCCCGGCAGACAAAACCAACGCCCGAATGCATCCTGCCTCATCTCCAGCTCCTATCCGATCGATGGAAAATCTCACAAGTTCCTTGCTTCTCTTCTCAATGCAGTCCCGGCGGGGACCCGGAGCGAACGCACCTTCCCGGGACAGACGTGCGCGCCTGCCCTCACGGGCATCCGGAGCCTTTTCAAGAAACCAGGGCTTCGGCCGCGAGGTTGACCGGCAAGTATTCCGGCAGCTTGTTGAAAACCGGAGGGAGCCATTTGATGTCGTAGATCGACGCGTTGGGGTTGTCGGACAGTCGAATCCGGTTAAGCACCTGTTGCTTCCGCAGATCGACCAGCAGCAGATCGCGCTGGCTGCCAACCAGGACCTGGGTCTCGCTCACCCGACACATGCCGCGCAGGAATTCGTCCGTTACCTTGGTCCGCGACAGGACCTGGCCCCGGTCGAGATCGAGGTGGAGGATCGCCCCGTCGCTGGTATCGTCGAGCAACACGGTCCCGTCCGGGCACGGACACAAACTGTGCGTCGGCACTCGCCGGTCGGAGAGGATCCAGTCCATCCGGTGGGTGCCGTCGGGACGGATGCGGAGGATGGCCGCCTTCGCGCTCGTAACAGCGACCCCGATGTCGCCCCGGGGCACTCGGGTCAGCGGCAGCAACGACAGGAGCGGGCGGACGCAGCGGGCCAGCGGCCGCCAGAGGTTGCCTTTCTCCAGCAGATTCTTCAACATGAGAAGCGTGTTCCATTGGCGGGTCCGCATCAAGCCCATCAGGACGAGGAGGTCGCCGTTGGGCAGAAAGCAAAGGCTGTTGATGTGCCCGCCGTTGTAGGTTTCGTGGCGATGCGTGCGGGGATCGCAAAAATCGGTCGTCCCCGAGGCGATGCCTTCCGCGGTGAGCAGGACCGGCGGCATCCAGTTCAGCGCCCGACGCGCCTCAGCGAGGTTGCGGAGGTAATAGTGCCGGCGGAGCGTGCCATCCAGGTCGAACTCGAAGACCAGATCGTTGCTGCACGAGGTGACCCAGAGGCGGTTATGGCGGACGACCACATCGTGGATCGTCGCGCAGGACGGGTGCGTGATGATGCCGAGCAAGTTCCAGGCCGCGTCAAAACGGTACACGGCGCTGGCATTGGCCAGGAAGATCTGGTCGTCGAGGACGGCCATGCCTTTGGCGCCCCGCATGCCGCCGCGCGGATTGGGATCGGCGTCCAGGTGCGGCGGTTCGATGACCGGGCAGCCGCTCGTCACGCGGCCGGTCTCCAGGTCGACGGAGTAAATGAATCCCGACGGTTCGCCGATGCGGCAATGACGATGAGTGGTCGTGACGAGATACGTAGCCATTGGGATCGTTCACCTTTCCGAAAAGGGAAACAGGATTTACAGGAAGCCCCGCCAGCCTGGTCAACCGGGAAATCCCAGCGGGGCAGGAACGGCCGTGGCGCGTTTGCAAAGCGGCTCCGTCCGTCGGGAGAGTGCCAGCTCAGGGCGGAGGATTCATCCGCGCCCGGCGGATCGCCTCCTCGCCTTGGTTGCGCAGGTCCGCCGGCCGATGGTTGGCGCTCCGGAACAACACCACGGAACCAACGTCTTCATGGACAACCTCCATGTGCTGGCGAAGGAAGTCGGAAACTTCCGGCGTGTTGAGCATGTTGTTGACGGAAGGAGCGCCGACATACCAGATGCGCGGATGCCGCTCGAAGACCTGCTGCAAGCCCTCCAGCGGCCCCTTGACGGATACCACGGGGCGGTGTCGCAGGCTGGCCTGGCGAACGGCAATGGCGATGACGTTGTGGCCCGTGCGCAGGTAGGGGGTAAGGTCGGCGACAACCGCCACCCCGAATCCCGGGTGCTCCGCTTTGTCGACATGGCGGCCATTGACCACCAGCTGAAGCTGATCCTGCCCCAAGAGCTGGATCCAGGCATGGACGGGCCGCTGGCCGAGAAACAGGGCATGGCGCAGATAAAGTTGCGGCGCTTCCGGATCGGGCGCCGCCAGGACAGGGCCCGCTTCCTCGACCCGGAAACTGGGCGTCAAAGCAGGGCCGATGTGCGCATGCCAGCCGAGGTGACCCACAGCGCCGGCAAACGCGGCTACAATCAACCAGCGCACCGCATGCCTCTTCATTTACAGCCCTCCCAGCCCCTTCTGCGCGTGGAAATTGATAAATTTGGGCAAACAGTAGGTCTCATAGGATCGGGCGTAGTAGGCGCGCGCCTGGTTTACCTGGCCGGCTTCAAACCAGGCATCCCCGAGGAAATTCAGCAGCTGGGCACGAACGGCGTTGTCCGCCAGGGCCTCCAGTAACGGCAGATACGCTGCCTCGAGCAACTCGGGGCGGTCCGGGCAGGTGCGTCGTAGCACCATCCCACTAAGCAGCTGGCAATCGTACCGGCTCGGGCGGGATCGCAGCGCGGTCTGCCAGGCGTCGTAGGCCGCCATCAAATGAAAATGAGTCCAGTAGCGGGACCGGCCGGTTTCCGATGCCGTTACCATCGGAGCGCGCTGGAAATAGTGCTGCCCGATCTCGGCCCACACACGGGCCAGCTGTCGATCGAGCACCGGATGAGCGGTGTCAAGCATTGCTTCGGCGCCTTGCAGTTCGTCGCGCGCCCTGAATACCGGGTCGAATTCCTCGGTTGTCCGCCTCGGCGCTTGCCCTTGGTGGGTCGGATGTTCGAGTCGGGCGATGTCTTCCAGTGACTGCACCAGCCGCAAGGAGGCTGGTGCATCGGCCCACTCCTGGGCGAGCAAGAACCGCGCCTGTGGGGTATTTCGCCGCTGCGCACAGTCCAGCTTGCCGGAGAGCAGCCAGGTCCGCTCGAGTTGTTCCAGAGGAGGGAACCAGGCCAGCGCTTTCCGCAGGGACTGCCGCGCCGCTTCGTGCTGCAACTGAGTCTCCAGCGCTCTGGCCCGGTTCCAGTGATACTCGGCATGGAGGCGGTCCCAACCCAACAGGCCCGACATCCCCACGCCCACGAAAATCCAGAGCATGAGCCAGCGCAGTCGCCTGCCCATTCCCCCTGCCCTGGCGGCAAACGTCCCGAGACCAGCCCAAGCGATCAGCCATTGTCCACACAGCAAGTACTGCCAACCGTGAAACAGGTCGTAGTGCGGAGCAACGTCGGGCGGCGAGCTCCAGGCGCCGAGCCGGGTGTTGGAGGTCCTGACGATCCCGTTCCCCTCGAGGGACGTGACCGTGAGAGCGCGAGCGATGTGTTGACGCTGCCGATACTCATCGTCCAAAAGTTCGGTCAGCACCGGGTGGTTCAAGATCATGACGGCGTTCACGAGGACCGTGGTCGCCAGGAGTACACCGGCAAGCACCGAGAAGCGGCGCGGCTGGATGACCGCGACTGCCGCTCCCAGAGCGATCAGGACGATCAGCAAGGCGCCGCCGCTGTCCAGCCGGGCTTGCCGGGTCCCGTAGAGGAGCTCGTCGGCCGACGGTGTTTCCCAAAAGCCAAGGCCCAAGGGAATATGCAGGCTCGACAAGTCATGGCTCAGGGCGGGGCGGACCCAGCTCGAAATTGTCAAGGCCGCGGCGACTCCCAGAAATGCCGAGCAGAGAACCCGGCGCGATTGGGCTAGCTCCGCGGCACGGGGCAGGAACCGGATCGCCCGTGCAGCCTGCCTGGCGACGGCGGTCGTCCGGGGCCAGGCGACAGCGGATGCTGTAACGTCGCTCGTCATTGCGGGCCTGCCTTTTCCTGTTAGTGTCCATCAGGTCGTTGCTCTGCAAGCAGGCAGGGCACGGCCGGTTCCCCTGTATCGAACGCGCTGGTCCTGCGGCGGCTGCCCCGAGCGAACCCGATTCCTCGGATCGGTCAACAGGCAGCGAACCGATGCGAAAAAGACGCCGATGGGCTTGAAAAAAATCGGTGCCGCCTGTTCCTTTCCCAGTTGCAGTGCGGGATTGCCGTGCCATTCGCGACGCTGCCAAGCTGTTCAGAATCGGTGGCTAGTGCTGCCAGCTTTCCTGCGCAGTCTCCAGCGCGGGATTTCCTATAAGCGCGTTCGTCAGGAGCTGGTCGTGGGCCGTCAAGCGACCGTTCGCGGGCGTGGCCGTCGCCAACTCCTGGGCCAGGCGCTGAAAGAGCCAGCGCTTGCGCAGCTGGAGGACCGGCAGCCAAGCCACGGTGGTCGCAAGCTCCCGCGCGTAGCCGCCGTTGAAGGCCAAGGGATTCCGCTTTCGCCAGGTCAGCCGGAGCTTCCCCGTTTGGTAGGCCAACAGTTGGCCGACCTGCTGAAGCTCCAGCAGCCGCATGAGGATGGGCTCGGTTGGGGACTGGTTCGCCAGGTCCGGAGCTTGCCGGCGACACCCAAGCTCGAAGCGGGCCAGGCATTCCTGGAAACACCAAGAGCGTTCGCGGCGGCGCGGCCTGATGGCCCCTTTCCACAGTTGCCAGCGCAGCGAGGCGCCGAACGTGGCTGTGTCCCAGCGCAGCATGCCAATCCGGCGGGCTTGGGGCGGGTCAAGAAAAGACAGCGTGTTGCCGGCGCAAAGGACGTTATCGGCCTTGAAATCGAGATACAGCAGCCCCACGGCCGTCGTACTGTCGGCAACGACGTTCAAGGCCCGATGCAGTACGTCGTGCTGCCAGGACGACAAACCGCCCGGCATGCCTTCCAGGTCGTGGGCAAGATGGTCCACGAGTACCGGCGCGATGGCCGGCTTCCAGGCGAGATGCAGCCGGGCCAGCGCTTGACCAGCGAGTTCGCAGGCGCCGAACGCTTCGGCACGCCGGTTCGTCTCGCGGCAAAGCGCCGTGACGGTCTTGCCGTCGGCCAGCTCCATGACAAACGCATGATGCTCGGGCAGCATGATGCTCGGGCAGCATGGTGATCGGCCGCGGGACGGCCAATCCCGGGATCTTCAGCCGGCAAAGCGAGGCCAGCTGTTGATATTCGTCCTCGAACTGCCGGTAGGGGGGACGCAGGCTTGCTTGGCCACCAGCACCCGGCCGCAGCCCAGGTCCACCCGGTACACGCAGTTGCGCCAGTTGGCAACCCACGGGACGCAGCAGCGAACCGGTTCGCCCAGAATTCGCTCCACGTCGGCGCAGCCCATCCGGCGCGGCGGCGCGAGCTGTTCGACGCAGAGCCGCTGCATCCAGCGAGTGGCATCCCGAATAAAGCCGACATGCATGGCGTGGGTTCCTCCGGTTGCCGCAGGCGGGTCAGCATGCGTGCGTGATTGGCTTCGCCACACCCACCGAGATACTGGGTTGGCCCCGCCCGGGGCGGGCCTGGAAGTGCTTCAGGCTGGTCAGGGCTTCATAGAGGCGCCGCACCTCGTGACGTTGCAGCGCGCCCAACAGGAAGCACAGGAAGAGGTACACGGCGGTGCAGCAGACGACGGTAAGCAGCAAGAGAGGCAGCGGCAGGCCGCGCGCCGGCCAGAGCAGCCCGGCCATCACGCCGGC
>JAGVLI010000627.1 GCA_020054355.1 Planctomycetales bacterium
GCTGCGCCGCTCGTACCGCCGCGGAGCGGCGGGCTACTTTCTCGCGGCTGCGCCGCTCGTACCGTCGTGGAACGGCGGGCTACTGTGTGCTCTGGCCGCGTTCGTACAATGAGTGTATCCGCAACCGAGGAAGTCAACGCATGAAAGTCCTGGTGATCGGCAAGGGCGGCCGGGAGCACGCCCTGGTGTGGAAGCTGGGTCAGTCGCCGCGCGTGGAGCGCGTCTTCTGCGCCCCCGGCAACGCCGGCACCGCCCAGGACGGCGTCAATGTCGCCATCGAGCCGAACGACTTTCCCGCCTTGATCCGCTTCGCGAAGAAGGAAGCCATCGGTCTGACGGTGGTCGGCCCCGAAGACCCGCTCGCCGCCGGTATCGTGGATGCGTTTCAGAAGGAAGGATTAAAGGTCTTCGGGCCGACGAAGGATGCGGCCCAGCTGGAGGCCAGCAAGGTCTTCGCCAAGCAGCTGATGCGCCACGCCGACGTGCCGACGGCCGAGTTCCGGATCTTCGACCATCCCGACCCGGCCCGGCAATACATCCAGAGCCGGGAATACGCGGTCACGCCCGACGGCCGGACGCTGCACGGGCCATTCACCAAGGACCAGTTCGTCGTCGAGAACGGCGTCAAGCTGTTCGTGACCAATACCGGCAAGCGCGTGCAGGTGAACCTCTCGGAACGGCTGGTCGTCAAGGCGGACGGACTGGCGGCCGGCAAGGGCGTCGTCGTCTGTTCGACCGTGGAACAGGCCATGCAAGCGGTGGACCGCATCATGGTCCAGGAAGAATTCGGCCGCAGCGCGGGCCGCCAGATCGTGATCGAACGGCGGCTGGAAGGCCAGGAACTGAGCATCCTGGCGCTGGTGGCGGGCCGGACCATCATCCCCTTGCAGCCGACGCAGGACCACAAGGCCGTCTTCGACGGCGACCAGGGACCGAACACCGGGGGCATGGGCGCCTACTGCCCGGCGCCGCTGGGCACTCCGGAACTGCTGGCGACCATCGACGAATCGGTGCTGGTGGCGACGGTCCATGCCATGAAGCGCAGACGCAAGCCGTTTCGCGGCGTGCTGTATGCCGGCATCATGGTCACGAACCAGGGGCCGTGCGTGCTGGAATACAACTGCCGGTTCGGCGATCCGGAGACGCAACCGCTGCTGATGCGTCTCAAGACCGACCTGCTCGACCTGTTGCTGGCGACGGTCGCGGGCCGGCTCGACGAGTTCGAGGGCAAGCTGGAATGGGATCCTCGGCCGGCGGTCTGCGTGGTGCTGTGCAGCGGCGGCTACCCCGGCAACTACGCCAAGGGCAAGGTCATCAGCGGCCTGGAGGAAGCGGCGAAGCTGCCCGACGTGAAGGTCTTTCACGCGGGCACGAAGCTGGAAAAGAACGTCATCACCACCGACGGCGGTCGGGTGCTCGGCGTCACCGCCCTGGGCAACACGCTGGCGCAGGCCAAGCGCCGGGCCTACGACGTCGTGGAGAAGATCAGCTTTCCGGGGATGCACTATCGGAAGGACATCGCGGACAAGGCGCTCTCGCTGGAGTAGCGGCGAGCCGGAGGCAAGCGCTGCGCGACTCAGACTGGCTCGAAGACGGTCCGTAGTTGCTGTTGATCGAACTGGACGCGGAACGCATCGAAAAAGCCTTCTCGGCCAAGCAGGAAAGGGGCGTCGCCCTCAGCGAAGCAAAACGGAATGGCCAGCCGGCAAGGAACGTTACTGATGTAAAGGTCCACGGACTGGATTCTGCCCGGCACGGCACAGTCTTCGCGCGGAGAAATTCCGTACAGTTGGATTGGGTTTCCTGCCTCCCAGCGAAGCTGCAGCCATTCGCAAAGTCTTCGAGGCGCCATGCTCACATCAGCGCCGGAATCCACGATGAGCGATTCCCGAGAAAGCTGGCCATCTGCTCGAATGAAATACACAACCAGGATCGGTCGGCTGATTGCAGAACCATCCGGCTGAGCTTCGGTCAACCATGGCACGGAGAAACTCATCGGTAGATTGTCCTGCCCGGACGTTCAACCCTGTGAATAATCACGGTCCCGAGGTCCGCATCACCCAACTTGGTCAGCAGCTCATCGAAGGATTTTCCGGATGAAATTACCCGACAATCCT
The DNA here is from genome assembly GCA_020054355.1 of Planctomycetales bacterium. GTDB lineage: Bacteria > Planctomycetota > Planctomycetia > Gemmatales > Gemmataceae > JAGVLI01. Next base: position 2,118 of record JAGVLI010000627.1, read on the forward strand.
CGATGGCGATCCACTGCCCCGAATAGCGGAGCCATTCCTCACGGGGCATATTGTAGAGCCAGGTCAAAGATAAGTCGCTCGCGCGCATCTTGACTTCCTGCTCCGGTGTCGGCTGCCACGGCTGGACCACTGGCTTGGTTGATTTCTGGATCATGCTCGGAGTCTCCAGATGGTGTTGAGATTGTACCACGGCAACTACCGCGAAGCCGCCTGCGATACACTCTCGCGGCACGATGAAGCTCATCAGTAGATCACCGTCCTCGGTCGCTCGACCCGGCGAATCACCACGGTTTCCAGGTCCGTATCACCGAGGTTCGTCAGCATTTCCCCATAAGTCTTGCCGGCAGCCACCACGGTACAATCCTTCGCCGCAATCCACTGACCGGCGTATTGCATCAGCAAATCGCGCGGCAGGTTGCAGAGCCAGGCGAAAGTGGCGTCTGTCGCCTTGAACTTCGCTTCCTGCTCCGGCGTCGGCTGCCAGGGACGCACGTTTGGGTTGGTCGATTTCTGGATCACGGCAGTCCTCCTGTTTCTGCGAACATCGAAACTTCGCAACTGGCCGATCTACTCGCCGGGATCCGATCCAGGATCACCGTTCCCAGATCGACGTCGCCGAGTTGCTTCAGCACTTCATCCAGCGTGATGGCGGACGCAATCACCCGGCAGTCCTGAGCTGCGATCCACTGCCCCATGTAGGGCCTCAATTCTTCGCAGGCTCGGTAGCACAGCCATTCCGCCGTCGCATCCGTGGCGCGCATTTTCGCCTCCTGCTCCGGCGTCGGCTGCCAGGGCTGGACATTGGGCTTGGTCGATTTCTGGATCATGGCGGGACTCTCCTGGGCCTCAGCGCGATTGTACCAGGCCGCCGGGTGTGAAACCGCCAGCGGCTAGGTGATTCGTACCCGCCGGCCGTCGATCTTCAATCGGCCCTCCGCGAACAGGCGGATCGCTTCGGGATACGCCTCGCATTCCTGCTCGAAGACGCGATGCGCCAGTGCGTCCGGCGTGTCGTCGTCGAGGACCGGGACCGTGCGCTGCGCGACGATCGGGCCGTGGTCGTATTCGTTGTCGGCGAAGTGGACGGTGCAGCCGGAAACCTTGACGCCCTGGGCCAGCGCTGCTTCATGGACGCGCTGGCCATAAAAGCCCTTGCCGCAGAAGGCGGGAATCAGTGCCGGGTGAATGTTCATCACGCGATGGCTGAAATCGTCGGGCACCCGGATCAGGTGCAGGAAGCCGGCCAGGCAGACCAACCGCGGCTGCGTTTGCCGGCAATGGGCGAAGATCTTTTCGCTGAACTCTTCCACCGTGGCGCAATTCTTGCGCTCGACCACGGCGGTCGGGATGCCGGCCAACATGGCACGTTCGAGGCCGAAGACGCTCGGCTTGCTGGAAACGACTATGCCGATCTCGGCCTGGAGCCGGCCATCGGCGATGCGGTCGATGAAGTTTTGCAAGGTCGTGCCGCTGCCACTGATGAGCACGGCCAGGCGGATGGGAGGCATCTGCTGTTCTCGATTTTCGCGGAAGGTTGAACCCACTCTGCCGTCCGTTGTCCTTCCTTGATAGAATACGGTTTTTCGAGCCATTCCGCGAGGTCCGGTCATGCCGTTCGATAAGGTGGAAACGCAGGTCGATTTCCCGGCCCAGGAACGGGCCATCCTCGAATTCTGGCAACGGCACGCCATCTTCGAGCAGCTGCGCGCGAAGAATCGCGGCAAGCCGAAGTGGTCCTTCCTCGACGGCCCGATCACCGCCAACAACCCGATGGGCGTGCATCACGCCTGGGGCCGCACTTACAAGGACGCCTACCAGCGCTACTTCGCCATGACCGGCCACGAGCTGCGCTACCAGAACGGCTTCGATTGCCAGGGCCTGTGGGTCGAGGTCGAAGTCGAGAAGGAACTGAAGCTGCAATCGAAGCGCGACATCGAGAACTTGGTGCCTGGCGACAAGTTCGCCAGCATCGACCAGTTCGTGCAGCTGTGCAAGGAGCGGGTCAACAAGTTCGCGAAGGTGCAGACCGAGCAGTCCATCCGTCTGGGCTATTGGATGGACTGGGACCGCGCCGAAGACTGGCAGAAACCGCCGGGCCAGCGCCGCAGCTACTTCACGATGTCGGATGAAAACAACTACACGATCTGGACCTTCCTGAAGAAGTGCCATCAGCGCGGCCTGATCTATCGCGGCTACGATGCCATGCCGTGGTGCCCGCGCTGCGGCGTCGGCCTGGCCGAGATGGAAGTCAAGGAAGGGTACAAGCAGGTCGTTCACAAGGCGGTATTCGTCAAATTTCCGCTGCGACAGCGGCCCGGCGAGCATCTCCTGGTTTGGACGACGACGCCGTGGACGCTCAGCAGCAACGTCGGCGCGGCTGTGAATCCGGAGATGACCTACGTGAAGGTTCGCCAGAAAGGCGAGACCTATTACATCGGCAAGATCGCGTTCAGCGCCAGCCGATCCGAGGATGAAGCCGGGACCGATGAGGTCGAAGTCGAGATCGAACGGCCGGGCGGGAAAAAGCCGAGCGCGCCGCGCCTGAAATCCATCGAACAACTCTTCAAAGAAAAGGCCAAGGAAGGTTTCGAGATCGTCGGCGAAGTGAACGGCGCCGAAATGGTGGGCTGGGAGTACGACGGCCCCTTCGATGAATTGCCTGCCCAGGAACACCCAGCCGGCTATCCGCAGGCGGTGGCCGAGGTGGTCCGGCGCGAAAACTGGTCGCCCGCCGACCGCGCCGCCAAGCAGTCC
>JAGVLI010001095.1 GCA_020054355.1 Planctomycetales bacterium
CCGGCTCGCGGCTAAACGGAGAGGCTAACTTTGCACCCCCTGGATGACGACCTCGAGGTACTCGCGTGCCCGCCGCGCCAGGGCGTCCACGCCTTCAGCCTCCTTGGGGCGCGGCACGAACGGCGCGGAAATGTTCTCGCAGCAGAGCGGGATGTTGCGGCCCGTGAAGGCGATCGGGTGCAGCAACTTCCAGTGGTCGATCTGACCGAAGCCGGGACCGCAATCCTGGCCCTTGTCCACGGCGCGCGGGAAGTTGCGGTGGTCCTTGATGCAAAAGCTGCGTACCTCGTCGGCGCACTTCTTGAAGTCGGCGATCGGATCGACCTTCTCCTGCAAGTAGTCCATCACGTTGCCGGCATCGTAGTTGACTTTGATGGAATCGTGCTTGATCTCGCGGGTGATCTCGGCGCACGCCTCGCCGGTGCCGGTCTCGCCGCCGTGCTGCTTGACGACCAGCAGCACGTTGTTGTCCTTGCACAGCGGGGCCAGGGCGCGAAAGCGTTCGAGCCAGAGTTCCTTGTTGCCGCCCTTGGTGTGGCCGAAGGTCAGCACCTGGGGAATGCCCGCCGCCGCCGCTTGCAGGATCCGCTGCTTCAGCACCTCCGGGGCTTTCGGGTTTTCCGGATAGATGCCGGAAAACATCATCAAGGGTTCCAGGCCCATGTCGCGGCACTTCTTGCCCAGGGACTTGGCTTGCTCAACCGGAGCGTCGGCGGCCATCACGGGCACCGTCTTGCCGTCGGCTTCCTTGTGGCTGGTGCCCCAGGCGACGTACCGATAGCCGGCCCCCTTGATGCCGCTGAGGGCGCGGTCGAGCGGAAACTGCGAATAGGGCAACGTCATGCAGGCGATCTGGAACTGCGTCGGTTTCTTGTCCTGCTTGTCCTGACTTTGGGCCTGGTGGACGACCAGCCCGGCGAGGCCGGCAGCGCCCGCTTGCAGGAACGAACGGCGATCAAGGCCAGGGTTGCGCGGCATGGAGGTCTCCTTGCTGAAGTATTTGGCTGCATGGTGACCGATGTCACGGAAGAGGCTCAAGGTCGCTTGCCGGTATGGACGACTTGCTTCTCCGGCGCGAACGGATCGGCCGCTTCGTCCAACAGCAACCGGCAAGCGGCGTTCAAATGGCCGGTTACATGGGAAACACAGCCGGTCAGGAAACGGCGCGCTTCCACAGTGTCCCGCGGCTCCCGATAAAGGCGGTGCAGTTCCTCGAGGTCTCCAATCCAGTCGGTCATGTGAAAGACAAAATCGGCCCGGCGTTTTTCGTTTTCCGCAGGATTATCCGTGTCCGAAGCGGCCGAATCGAAAGTCGCACGCAGTAACTTTTCGAGCTGAGGAGGGATTTGCCGCATTTCGTCAATCCTCGCGCAGAGAAAATCTGATCTCTGCGAGCCATTGTAACCAAGACTCGCCGGTCTTCTTTCCCACCCGTCCGGCCAAGTCCTCGATTTGCTGGAGCAATGCCTGCACTTCACCCTGCCAGTGAGAGAGGCACTGCGCCTCCGGCTGGTCGGTAATCCAACTGAGATGAAGCTCTACTTGTCTGCGGAGTCCTTCCATGCGATTCAGGGCCTGCTTGCGCGGAATTCCCATAGAGGAACCTGTCCGACTCACGCTGGGCTGACTGGGCGTGGCCCAGACACCGCATTATAAAGCAGGACGTTCCGAGGCCACAATGAAGTGCTTCAATTTCGGCGGTAGGTTTCGCGGAGGTCAAGAGGGGCGGCTGGCTGCGATTGTCTCATTTCACCACATAACCCGCCGCCCGCAAGGCAGCCGCCAGCCTATTGCCCGCCTCGGCGGCTTTCGGCGAATCGACGTGGGCTTGGGCAATGGCGCTGTACCAGTACCGTTCGCGATCGCGCATCGGCAGCTGGGCGGGATCGAGCCCCAACTCCGTGACCGCATCCTTTTCCCAGCGCAGTTTCTTGAGCCAGCCTGCGGCTTCGCGCCAGGTCAAGCCAGCCGAAATCATGCTGCCGTCCGCTTTCTCGATGCGCCGGCCGATCAGCACGTTCAATAGCCCCAGGAGGTTTCCCTGAGCCAGGCCGCGCCCGATGAGGTCATCCAGGAACTCGCGCATGGGTCCATCCCCGAAGCTCCGGTTCGGTGAAACGCTTGGCCGAAGGACCGCACCGGCGAGTTTGGTCCGCTGAAAAGCAACAGATGGGCAGGGCAGACACCCCTGGTCTGCACTCTGGTTGGAACACTCGTCGGCAACCTAGCCGAACGCGCAGCGGCAAATCGCGCCAACGCTCCGGACTGCGCTGTTTACCGACGGCCAGCTTCCTTCTGTACGCTTGCCAGCTTACGTATTTTACCAGGCCCCTCAGCCGGACTGAATGGCAGGTTCGGAAAAAATCTCAGGCGGTGCCTGAAATCTACGGCCGCCGACTGCCGTTCTCCCGTTGGGGCAGTTCGGTTTCTGCCGACTGTTGCGGCGACAATTCGCCGGCACGGCAATCGGGCATCGAGTCTAGCTGCATCGACTTGCCCTCCCGACCCGACAAAGGAGATGCGTCTTCGTCGTTGCTGCTTGGATGCACACCTGGAGAATGGAACGAAGCCATGTCCATGCGCTGGATGCCTGCCGTTGTCTTAGGGATGGGAACTGTCTGGGCCGGCACGAGCGGCGCGGGTGAACCCTTGAGCTGTTTCGGCCCACCGCCGCCCTCTTCTTGCTGCTGTCAGCCACCACCGGCCTGCCCGCTGCCGGTCACTACCTGCTGCGATCCGCGGTGCTGCGACAAGCGAGTTGAGTCCGCCACAGTCACGCTTTACGAACGCCAGGAAGCGATCACCGAGCCGGTGCTGAATATCCGGGAAGTGGTCACGCGGGCGCCGACCACGAAATTCGAGGTGGACTACAAGGACGAGAAGCGCTGCGTGGTCATCATGGTGCCCAAGCCGCGCGACGTCCAGCGCCTGGTCAAGTCGATCCACTGGATCCCGGAAACGACGGTCGATCCCTGCACGGGCTGCTGCTGCACGACCTACAAGCCGGTGGAGAATTGCAAGGTGGAAACGATCCAGATATTCGAGCCGGTGCCCGAAAAGCGCGAAGTGACCGTGCGGGTGCCGGTGCTCAAGTGCGTGCCCAGCGAGGCGGCGGTCACGCACCTGACGGCGGACTGGAGCTCGAAGCCGGCCATCGTCACGAAACTGGAAATGAAGCTGGTGCCGACCGAGGTGCATGTCCCCGGCACCTGTCCGCC
>JAGVLI010000084.1 GCA_020054355.1 Planctomycetales bacterium
CGTCCCGGTGCTGTCCCGGGCGCTGACCGACGACCCCGCCAAGGAAGTGCGCGAAGTGGCCGCCGACGTGCTGGGCCAGTATGGCTCGAAAGCTTCCTCAGCGGCCGAAGCGCTGACGCGGGCACTGAAGGACAAGGAAGCGGGCGTGCGTCGCCGGGCCATCGTCACGCTGGGCAAGATCGGGCCGGAAGGCCGGCAGGGCGTGCCGGCGTTGCGGGAAATCGTCAAGAGCGAGAGCGACAAGCAGGTGGTGACGTATGCCATCCGCACGCTAGGCGCGCTGGGCAAGGAGGCGCGCGACGCAGTGCCGGAGCTGGTTGCCAAGTGCCGGGTGGAAGTTTCGCTCGAAGTGCGCCTGGCCGCGATCGAGGAACTGGGGCATATCGGCACGGACGCGAAGGAAGCGATTCCGGCCTTGACGATCGCCACCAAGGATGGTCGGACGGACGTGCGCGAAGCCGCCACCGAAGCACTGAAGCGCATCCAGGGAATGCCCTGAAGCGCAAGCGATTGATAAAACGTTGTTATCTGGTCGAGGTCATCGAAGTGGCGAAGCCCTCGCAAGGCCGATTCGACGGCGTTTATGGGATGCAGGAGTTCACCGCAGAAGAACTCTTCGCCCTTGCTGACCAATACGAAGCTCACATCATCGCCCCCGCCAACACGGACGATCCGAAGTGGCTCCGACGCCGTGCGGATCGGATCCGGCGCGTGGCGATTGCCAAGCAAAGTGCATTGGAACAGAAAGCGCGAGAACGGCGGGCCAGATAACCATTCGCTGCACCTGACCGCGGCGGCCGATAGGTTAATCGTCGTTCAATGGCTTTCAGGCCGCTGCGGCAGGTGAGCGAAACGATCGGCGACGATGGGCTAACGCCCCTCGCCGCCGTTTCAGGTGTGCGCTGACTGTTTCTCGAATATACTGTGCTGCATCGTCCGTCCACATCTTGAGACGACCCCTTCGCCTGACACCGAGGCTCGACCGATGAGAACGGCTTATCGTTTGCTGCTGCTGGCGCTGTTCGGTTCCCTGCTGCTGTCCGGCTGTGCCCGGCCCAAGCCCCGGCAAGTCGCGCGCCCGGCAACCACCGCCGTCGTCAAAGCGCCGCCGGCCGATCCCAAGCCGGATGAAGAAGCGGCGATCCAGGCCAACCTGGCGAAGCTGTCGAAGGAGGATCGCGACCTGGCCATCGCTCAGCGCTTCTGCGCCGTCGAACACGAGAACCGGCTCGGTAGTCATGGCGTGCCGGCCAAGATCATGGTCAAGAATCAGCCGGTGTTCCTGTGCTGCGCTCCCTGCGAGAAGACCGCCCGCAAGGACGAGGAAAAGACGCTGGACGCGGTCGCGGAACTCAAGGAGAACGTGGCGGAGGCCCTGCGCGAACTGGGCATCCAGGCCAACCTGGAGAAGCTCTCCAAGGACGACCGCGAAGCAGTGGCGGAGCAAGGTTTCTGCCCCATTGAGCGCGACCATCGGCTGGGCGAAGTCGGCCCGCCGGTGAAGCTCAAGCTCAAGGACCAGGTCGTCTTCCTGTGCTGCGAGGATTGCCGCGAAGCCGCCGAGAAGAATCCCGATAAGACCCTGGCGGCCAAGGAAGAAGCGGAGATCAAGACGGCGATCCTGAAGCTGCCGCCGGACGACCGCAAGGCCGCCGAGGCCCAGCGCTGGTGCGCCTTGTCTCCGGATGCCCGCCTGGGTTCGATGGGCATGCCGGGCAAGACGGTCATCAAGGGCCATCCCGTTTTCGTCTGCTGCGATGGCTGCATCAAGACATTGCAGAAGGAGCCGGAAAAGACGCTGGCGACCGTGGAAGAGTTGAAGCGCAAGGCCGCCAAGATCAAAGCGAAGGATTAGCGCAACCGCACATAGTAGCCCGCCGCTCCGCGGCGGAACGAGCGGCGCAGCCGCGAGTCTCCCCTGCCAGCGATTTACTAAGCCTGCAATGCCGAATAGCCAGGGTCCACGGAGAATGGTTTTCAGCCAACCGTGGACCCTGGCTATTTGCTTTTTCGGTAAATGACACCGTATGGGCGCTGCCACTCGCGGCTGCGCCGCTCGTACCGCCGCGGAGCGGCGGGCTACTATGTGCGGATTCGTTTCAGATGACCCCATGCAGCGGCCCACCCCGCGCCGCCAGGGCATCCACCCGCTTGCTCACTGCCGGGTCTTCCACCAGCGGCGGCGCGTGGTGGGGCTTCAGGCGGGCGTCGATCACCAGCGACCCTTCGCAGCCCCAGTGCTTCTGCCGGGTAAACGAGCCGATGCCGTGCACGTCCGCTGCCGGATTCGAGCGGGTGAAAGTCGTCCAGATGAAATTGTTCAGCGACTCGGCGACGAACTCGCTGTCATCGACCAGCACGATCAGCGGGAATTGACTGATTGAGTCGTTTTGGCGAAACGCTTCGGTGAAACGCTCGGGCGTCTTGTCGCCTGCTAAACCGCAAGCGGGGCTGCGGATCGCGAGCACGCCTGGCAAACAGACGCGCGGTCCGCTGAAGCCATCGGGTAAGCGCAGTTCACTGTGTACTTCACCCGGCAACTCGCGCCGGCGCGGCCCGGCGGCGGCGATCACCAGCTTCGAGCCTTCGTTCAGTCCCGTCCCCGAATAGTCGAGCGTGTCGATAGTGGTGCAGGTCTGGAAGTGCAGATCGGTGCGCCAGTCCACGCGCTCCAGCAGATGGCGCAGGAACGCGGGGATGTCGTGAATGTCGAGCTTGGGATCGTCTTCCTTGGCCACGATCAGCAGATACTTCGCCAGCGATAGCTGCCCCTGGCCGAGAATGGCATTGGCGCAGGTGAGCAGTTCCTGCGGCTTGCGTCGCTCGGCGTAGGGCACATAGCGTTCGCTGCCGATCGCCAGGAGCAGCGGATGCACCCCGGCGGCATCGACTGCGTTGACGGCATGGACTCCGTGAACCACCGTCGGAATGATCGGCCCGGTGATTTCGTGAATGATCGCGCCGAACGAAGTATCTTCCTGGGGCGGCCGGCCGACCACGGTGAAGGGCCAGATGGCATCCGCCCGGTGATAGACCTTCTCCACGTTCAGCACCGGAAACGGATGCGCCAGGCTGTAGTAGCCCAGGTGATCGCCGAACGGTCCTTCGGGCAAGAGCTTCTCCGGATCGACGGTTCCCACGATGCAGAAATCCGCATCCACGTTAATTGCAGCGCGCGGCTCGTCGCGCAACAAGCGTACCCGTCTGCCGCCCAGCGCCCCGGCGAAGGCCAACTCCGGCAGGCTTTCGGGCAACGGCATCACGGCCGACAGC
>JAGVLI010000877.1 GCA_020054355.1 Planctomycetales bacterium
AAAGGAGGTGACTACCATGTCCACCCACCAACAGCGCGACGGCGCCAAAGAGCGTTTCTGGCGGCGCGTCGTGCGGCAGTGGCACCACAGCGGCCTCTCAGTCCGCGCGCTCTGTGCCGACCACGGTTTGGCCGAGCCCAGTTTCTATCACTGGCGGCGGACGCTCCGCGATTGCGACGGGATAGGTAGTCCAGCGCCGATAGCAACTGCATGACAATGCTGACTTTGTCGGACTCGCTCAACGTCTGGTCCTTCATGGCTTCCCACAAGGTCACTGGCAGGTACTCCATGACGAAAAAGGGGCGGCCGTCCCCGAGTACCCCTTCGTCGAATACCTTCACGATCGCCGGGTGACTACAATCCCTGAGAATGTGGACTTCCCGCATGAAAGCCTGCTTCCAGTCCTCCTTCTGGCGTGAACCGGGACTGAAAGCTTTGACCGCGAACAAGACACCCTTGTTTGGGCCGTTCGTGGCCAGGGCGACAGTGACTTTGCCGATGCCGCCAGCGCCAGCGCTGCGGAACGCCTCATAGGTAATGTCTCGCCACGAGACGAACACGTCCATCCACCACACCCTCCCGCTTCAAGCACCTACCTCATCAGCGAGGCGGTTCTTTGGGTTGGTCCTCGCGGGAATGTGGAAGAAAGGCGAATCGGGGTTATCGAGATCGTAACCCCATGAGAGGGTGCCTTCTAGAAAGAGATCGTGCCAGCAGGTCAGTATCGCCTGCTGGAGGTCAAGATCGAGCCTCGTATACATGTCGCCGCCGGTCGCGCTCGCGACCTCGTCGAGCACCGTCCGCTGCTGCGAATAGCCGGGGCCCCGTGTGGCACACTGTCTGGCAGCCTCAAGTACCTTTTTCTTCAATTGATCGTAGTCAATCGACATCGCCAACGCCTCCAGTATGCTGAATCTGTATGAGGACGCGAATTACTGCATGCCATCTGGGCCGCTTACTCAATGGCACCAAACAGCAGACAGTCACGCAATGCGAAGGGATTGCGGCACGGCCCCAAATATTTGGGGCCCCATCGCAGCGGCTCCACAATCAATCCCGTGTCATCCATGCTCAGCCCAGCAATCACGCGAATCCACTTGACAGCTGTCGCTCTCATCCCTTCTTTTCCACCGATAGCTTACAGGACGACGCCAGCGCCAGCCACGAACGTCAGGAAAAGCCCGAATGTGGCGCGCCTAACAACCCGTCTTGGCAGTTGCATTCAAATGTCGCTCCAACGTGCCAGCCAAATAAAGGCCAAGCACAAGGCCGGTGTCCTCCGGCCCGCTCACTCCCTCCTGATAGCGGAATACCCGCGATTGTTCGCCGTCCGCGCGGAGGAACACCATGCCGCAACCTTGGTCATCGATTTCGAGGACGATGTCCGCCGGTCCCAGTGCCCACCCCGAGTCGGCAAACAACTCGGCCGCGACACCGCGTAGCGCTGTGATCTGTGACGGGTGGTCCAGCCCGTTGGGGAACAGCCAGCCAAGCGACCCCCCGGCAAACCGCAACAGCCGACGAAAGTCCGCCGCGAATGGTACACCACCTGCGGCCTCACAGTGGTTGATCTCGGCGTCCGAAAGTGGGATACACCTGGGCAGCGTGGTGAGCAAGCGAAATGCGTCTTCGGACGTGACGACCCGAAACATCCGTGGCCCTCCGCCGTCTAATTAGGTAGAGCAACGAGCCGCTCATGTTCGTTTGCGGTCTCTTCGCTGAGCGGACTTACGTTGCGGCCGGTAGCCCTGGGTCTTGCCTGGCTGGGGCACTTTATGCACATACTCGCCCTCGCCGCGTACCGACTCGTTGGCTTTTTCGCGGCGCGCTGCCAGTGCTTCCTTCGGCGGCTGGGCCGGGATCAGGCAGTCGCAGCCGTTGCCGATCAGGTCTTGACGGTTGGCTTGCAGCAGGGCTTCCCTGACCGCGAACCAGTTTTCCGGCTTGAAGAACTGCATCAGGGCGCGTTGCAGCTTGCGGTCGTGCAGGCCGCGGGCGATTTGCACCGGCTTCTTCGTGAACGGGTCCAGGCCCGTGTAGTACATGCAGGTGGCGATGTCGAACGGGGCCGGAATGAAGTCCTGCACCTGGTCGGGGCGGTAGCCGTTGCGCTTCAGGTAGATGGCCAGGTCAATCATCGCGGGCAGGTCGCTGCCCGGATGGCTGGCGATGAAGTAGGGCACCAGTTGCTGTTTCGGCTTGCCCGCTTTCTCCGAGGCTTGCTGGAATTGCTTGGCGAAGCCGGAAAAGTTGTCGATGTCGGGCTTCTTCATCACATCGAGGACGTGCGGGTCGGTGTGTTCCGGGGCGACCTTCAGCCGGCCGCCGACATGGTGGGCCGCCAGTTCCTCGACGAATTCCGGCGAGAGCTGCGCCAGGTCCATGCGGATGCCGCTGGAAACCAGCACCTTGCGGATGCCCGGTTCGTTGCGCGCCTTGCGCAGCAGGTCCACCAGCGGGCCGTGGTCGGTGCCCAGCAACTTGCAGAGGCTCGGATGCACGCAGGACAGCCGTTTGCACTTCGCCTCGACTTCCGGCCGGGTGCAGCGCATCTGGTACATGTTGGCGGTCGGCCCGCCGATGTCGCTGACGATGCCCTTGAACTCCGGGTCGGCCGCCAGCTTCCGCACTTCGTTCAGCACCGATGCCTCGGAGCGCGACTGCATGATCCGCCCTTGGTGGGCCGTGATCGAACAGAACGTACAGCCGCCGAAGCAGCCGCGCATGATGGTCACGGAGTCTTTAATCATCTCGTGCGCGGGAATCGGCTCGCGGTAGGATGGGTGCGGTCGGCGCGTGTAGGGCAAGTCGTAGATGCGATCCATGTCCGCTTCGCTCAACGGCAGGCCCGGCGGGTTGACGACCACGGCTTCGCGGTCGTGGAACTGCACCAGGGTAGCCGCGTTGAGCGGGTTGGTGTTGATGTGGATCAGCCGGGTGGCTTCGGCGAAAGCGAGCTTGTCGGCTTTGACCTGCTCGAACGTGGGGAGCGTGATGCAGTCCGAGGCGAGCGGGGGGCGTAAGCCCCCCGTGGG
>JAGVLI010000129.1 GCA_020054355.1 Planctomycetales bacterium
CCGCGGAATCCGCTGGCTCGACCGGGCGGGCCGGAAGACGCTGAGAAACCCACTCGGCCGCTGCGGGTTGCCAGCAATCGCGACTGGATCATCCTCGTGGAATGCACCGCCGACGCCGTGGTGTTGCCCGGCACCGGCCAGCGCTTCGACCTGGCCCAGTTGCAACTGCGGGCGGGCAACGACAATCCGCTGCTGCAAGCAGTCCGCGGCGTCATTGCCCGCCGCCAGGCCACGGTGCGGGCCAACGAGCCGGAATGGAAGCCGCAGCTGCGCTTCCTGGTCCACACCGATGGGCTGCGGTCTTATTACACGGCGTTCCCGGCGCTGGAGCCGTTGCGGCTGCCCATGACCAAGCAGAATCGGGAAGAAAAAGCAGAGGAGTAACGACGCGGCCCGTCCCTTGCGAGCGGCCAGCGCCGACACGAAGCGAGCCATGAGCCGACGACGCCGAAAATCGCTGGAGTCCCAGTTCAACCTGGATTCGTTTCTCGACCTCGTAACCAACGTGGTCGGGATCATCATCCGGCTGATCGTGGTTGCCTGGGTCGGCGCGCGCGGCTACACCACGATTTCACCGCTGCTGAAGCGGGCCGAACCGCCGCCGCAAGTCAGCGAACTGCCGCCAGTCGAAGACCCAGCCATGCAGCAACAGCTCGCGAAGGAACGCGCGGAGCTGGCGGAAGCGGAAGCTCGTTTGCTCGAACAGCTGCGCTACCTCGATCTGGTGAAACGAGAGCAACAAAAGGTCGAATCGGAGCTGGCGGCGCTGGCCCCGCAGCGGGCCGAGGTAGAGCAAGCGAAGGGGCGCCTCGAGCAGGCCAAGTCGGCTGGAGGCAACCTGGCGCGGGAAACGGCACTAACCCTGGCGGAACTGGAGAAACGACGGGAAAAGCTCAAGAACGAGCTCAGGGAACTGGAAAAAGAGAAGCCCGCCACCAAGACCTTGCGCTACCAGACGCCGGTCAGTCAGACCGTCAGGGGCGATGAACTGCATTTCGAGTGCCGGCACGGCAAGGTCGCCTTCGTCGATCTCGGCTTGCTGCTGCCCCAGGTGCGGCGCGGGCTGCGGGGCCACCAGGACGACTTAAAGACCCAATGGCAAGTGTCCGACGTGACCGAGCCGATCGGGGCCTTCCAGCTGCGCTACGTCATCGAACGGCAGCGCAGCAACCTGGATGCTGCCGTCGAGAACGCCAACCCAGACCCTTACGCCAGTTACAGTTACGGCGTGTCGGAGTGGGTGGCGGAACCCGTGCTGCCCGAACGTGGCGAAGCGGCCGAGGCGGCCTTGGCGGACGGCTCGGATTTTCGTCGAGTCATCGACGGCCTCGAAGCCCAGAACACGGCGATCACCCTCTGGGTCTATCCGGAAAGCTTCGCGGTCTACCGTCAACTGCGCGATTTCCTGACCGAGAAAGGCTTTACCGTCGCCGGCCGCCCATTGATGTCGGACAAGCCAATTGCGGGTTCCGCCCGGTACGGCACGCGCTCGCGGGGGCAGTAGTGAAGCAAATGGCCGCTCGCGGCTGCGCCTGAAGTGCGCAACCGCGAGCGGCTTTGTCATTGCCGGAGATTGGGCGCTACTTCTTCTTCTTGGCTTCCCACGCCTTGACGTAGACTTCTGGGTTTTCGTTAAAGGCGTCCCGGCAGCCCGAACAGCAGATGTAGTACGTCTGTCCCTTGTAAGTGACCGCGCCCGTGCCCAGGCCGCCGCTGACAATGCACTCCTGCTTCTTCTCCTTCGCGAAGGCGGCCCCTTCCATCTTGAAGTTCACCTTGTATTCCGGCGTGAACAGGGTCTTGCCGGCACTCTTCTTGGCCGAGGCCAGGTTCAGGAAGACGCCGTCCCCTGCCACGTTGATGCGCAGCCGATGCACTTCCTTGGTCTTGTCGTCCGTCCGCTCGAGGACGAACGTGTCCTTGTCGAGCTTGCCTTCGTACAGCAACTTCTGGTCCTTCAGGTCCACCAGGTTCGCTTGGTAGAGCATCTTTTCCGCGTTGTAGCGCATGTCGCCGCTCTTGAAGCTCTTGCTGTCCTTGAACTTGAGGACCATCCAGGCATCGTCCTTGGTGAACTTCCAGCCCCACTCCAGGCTTTCCACCCAGCTATCCTTTTTCAATCCTTCGGTCTTGGCGTCGCCATTCCAGGTGCCGACGAAGTCGTTGAGGGTTTGCAGGCTTTTTTTCGCGTCGTCGACTTTCTTGTTCTGGGCCGGTGCGGTCTGCGCCAGCAGGGCCACTCCCACCATCAGGATGGGAAAAACAAGCCGCTTCATGAGTTGGTTCCTCGAAGGTTGCATGGACCGGAAGGACGTATTATCGCCGGAACAAACCTTAGACGCAACGGCCTAGTGGTTTGTTCCCCGTCCGCTGGAGTTGGTGGGCTGCCGGACGGGAGAACAGGGCAAGCTATACCGAGGAAATCGCCGCTTGCGGCTTCGCACGCTGGACGCAGCCGCCGCGATTTTCGCTTGGCAATCAGGATTGGGGCAGGCTCCTCGTCGTCGCGGGCGGCGACGCTCGGCGCAAGCGTTCCTGGAGTGGTTCCTCGACTTTCTTGGCGCTGGCCCGCGCTGCGCCATCATGGTAGGGGCC
>JAGVLI010000351.1 GCA_020054355.1 Planctomycetales bacterium
CAAGAGCGGCGGCCGGGTCCGTGTCATCCAGGAATGCGGAGCCTTCTGCATAGTGTACAAAGTTCCGAGTAATGGATAGGGCCGAGCCTGGGAACGAGGTTATTTCTTCTCTTCCGCCGGCTCCCGCTTGCCGATTTTGCCCTGGAAATCGTCGTCGCTGGCGTATTCGTAATGCACGATCTCGTTGCCCCTCTGCTGCTTCAGCGTCCGGCCGGCGCCGCCCCAGAGCGGTTTCGTCGGATCGTCGATGGCGTATCTCACGGTTTGCGCTTTCACCGCCCGGCCTTTGGCGTCCTTGTCCAGGACGAGCATGCCGTCGGCGGTGAACTCGGTGGCCTTCTCTCCATCATATCGCGTCCAGCCGAGGAGCGCGCCCTTGGCGTCGTGTCGATACACGTCGCGCCAGGCGCGCGGCGTCGTCAGGCGCATGTCCACGAGATTGGCCTTGAAGACGTGATTGACGGTGCCCGGATAGAGCAGCGCCGCCAGCACTTCGGCGTTGAAGCGCTCGAGGAGGTGCTTCTCGTAGCGCGTCAGACGCTCGGCCACCGGCTTGTCGCCGCCACGGATGGACACGATTTGCCAGGCATCGCCATCCTGCTTGAGGATGCCCATGCCGACGAGTCGCTTGCGGGCGTTGTTGATGCGTGCTTGGCGGCCCGCCTCCGCCGACTGGAGCAGCTTTTCGAGCGCTTCGCGCTGTTCGAGGTAGAAGCTCGGATTCTCCTTGAGGCGATTCAGGGCGGATTCCATCAGTGTGCGCACGGGGGCTTCGAGGCCGTCGCGCTTCTGGGTCAAGACGGCGTCGGTTGCCTTCCGGGCGGCTTCCAATTCCTTCTGTGCCGCCAGATACTCGGATTCGGTGCGTTTCCGTTCCTCGCTCGCCGCTTGCTGTTCCAGACCCGCCAGCTTGAACGCCTTCAGGGTTTCGTCGCCGGGTTCCTTCTCGTTGGCCTTCCGCGCTTCCGCCAGCTTCTGGTCGGCCTTCTTCAGCGCTTCGATGGCTTTTTGCCGAACCTCGCCTGCTTGCTTGCCCTTATCCTGCGCGGCGGTGAGTTGCGTCGTGGCCGACTTGTATTCGTCGGCGGCTTTCAGGATGGCTGTCCGGTCGCCGTCCTTGAATTGCTTCTGCAGCAGTTGCACCGCGAAGGTCTTTTCCTCGGAGCGCAGGATGCCGAAGAGCGCGTTCCAATCCGGCACCACCAAGTCGGCGTCGCCGATGCCGTAACCGATCTCCAGCAGCTTGCCCTGGTCGTCGTAGGTACGGGCCTCGCTGTCGAGCGTATGGAAGGTGACGAACGCGGGCGGGGAATAGTAGGTGCCGTTGTGAACGAAAGCGCCAATGTCCACCCGGTTCGATTCGATCTTCAGATGATGGCCGTCCACCGGCCGGCGCTCGTGGTATGGCACCAGGATTTCGACCTGCGAGCCGGCTTCGTTCAACGGCTTGATCTGGATGCGCCCGGCGTCGCCGCGCAGCACGACCCAATGGTATTTCAAGGGCTGCTTGTTGACGTCAAAGCTCTCCTCCGCGCTGACGACCATGCGGCGCACCTGCTTGCCGCCACGGATCACGCGGGCGATGGCGCAGGGCGTATCGTGCAGCACTTCCGTCAATCCCGTCTCGAAGTAGTCCTTGCCTTCGGTCGGCTTGTCTTCCTCGACGACCTTGAGCATGGCCAGCGGCGGGATGGTCTTCAGCTCGATGTCGTGGGCTAGCTGCACCATCTTCTGGTCGCTGACCCAGGAACCCTCGAAAACCGGCGGATGGGCCTTGCCGGTGAGATACTCCTTGGGATCGGTCAGGTGCTTGTTGGTCGAACGGAAGATCATCTGGATCGTGGGCATCAGGAGTCCGGTTTCGATCAGCTTCTTCTTCACCTCGGGTCGGAACGCCGCCAGCGTGTAGGGCACCGCCCGCATGAAGGGCTGGTCCGAACCGGATGAACCCTGCGAGGCGATCAGATAGGGCGAGTTCGCGGGATACACGTCGCCGTAGAAGGGCTTGCCGTTGCGGCCAGGATGATGATCGTGATAGGCGGGATACATGTAGAGGTTGTTGCTGCGATATTCCTGATAAAGGAA
Source organism: Planctomycetales bacterium (assembly GCA_020054355.1). Classification (GTDB taxonomy): domain Bacteria; phylum Planctomycetota; class Planctomycetia; order Gemmatales; family Gemmataceae; genus JAGVLI01. The sequence goes on from JAGVLI010000351.1 coordinate 2,086, forward strand.
AGCCATGCCGCGCGGGTGCGTGTAGTAGAAGCGGATGTTGCTGCCGCTGCTGGTGACGGGGGCCGACGTGGACGAATTGCCGAAGGTGACGTGCGGCAGGATCACCTGCTGCGCCGCCCAGTGCCGGCGATTCGCGATGTCTTCTTTCGTGTAGATCACTTGGTCGAGTTGCGGCCAGGGGTTGAGGTTGAGCGGCGAGTGGTCGCCGTCGCGGTTGTCGTAGAAGTCGCCGGTGTTGCCGGCTGCCGTGCCCTCGACGTGCCATTTCCGCAGCAGGTCGACAATTTGGCCGGTGCCATTGGCGATGGCCCGCTCGCGGACGACCAACTTGACGGCGCCTGTCGCCTCGTTGTTCTTGCCGTCCTTGACCGCGAAGGTGATTTCCCAGAGGCCGGCCTGCGACGGCGACGGCGTCCAGACGACAGCGCCAGTCTCGGCGTTGAGCGTCAGGTTCTTGGGCGCGGGAACCTCCTTGTCGCCTTTTCGCAGCTTGGCGATGGAGAAGCGCGGCGTGGGGGCATCCGGCGGTTTGATTTTCAACGCGAATTTGATCTCGGATTTGGTGTCCTGGACGATCTCGTCGAGCGGTTCGAGGGCAATGGAGTCCTGGGCAGCCGCGAGCAAGGAGCCGCCGAGCAGTGCCAGGCTGAGCAAGCAGAGCAACACCACGCGGGATCGGAGAGAGCAGGAGTGCATGGCTTCCTCGTTGGTTGGCAGGGACGGAGAGGCCATCATCATACTGGGGAGCTTGCGGGTTCGCCAAGCGGGATATTCGCGAGCAGCGGGAACGCGGTTTTCCGTTTTGCGGGTCGGCTGCGACCTGGGTTAGAATACTGGTCGAGACTTCCGTCCGCCTGGAGGTAGCGATTGCTGCGGCGTTACGCCGTGGATGGTTTTCGTGCCCGCCTCGATGAATGCTCCGACACTCCGGCCGCAGCCGCAGTGTCTGCGCGTGGGAGGTAAGTAGCTCGCGCGGACGGAAGGCTTTTCTTTCCACCTCTTCATTCCTCTCGATTACAATTCCGAAACCAGCTTGCCGTCCGCATCCGGAGGTAGCGATTGCTGCGGCGTTACGCCGTGGATGGTTGCCGTGCCCGCCACGCAGATCGCTCCAGACAAGACGTCCAGAGACGACTGGTCCTGCGCCTGGAGGTAAGTAGCTCGGGGCGGACGGCAGGCTCCACTTTCTTGGGTCTATTCTCCGTTTCGGAGGAGCAGCCATGAACGAGCGCGCAGCCATCAATCGGCGAGACATCCTTCACGGTCTGGGAGCCGCTGTTTCGCTTCCCGTCCTCGAAGCGTTGGCGCTGGGTGCTCCCAAGCCATCCCCGCCCAAGAAGCAGAAAAAGCCCTCGAACAAGCAGCCGCCCTTCCCCGCTGGCGGACCGTATCACGGCTACGGTGCGGCGGCCACCGGCGGCGCCGGGCATCCGACCGTCGCAGTAAAAACCTGGCAGGAACTGCGTGACGCCCTGCAGAAGGGCAACGCCGTCATCGTCGTCAAGGCGGCGGAAATCCACATCCCGGAGAAGATCGAAACCACGGCCAGCAACATCACGCTCGACGGCCGGGGTGCGACCCTGCGCGGCGACAAGATTCGCCGGGAAATGCAAATGCTGAAGTTCGTGCAAGGCCGGAACTTCATCGTCAAGAACCTGCGGCTGCGCAACGGCGGCGACAACCTGGCTTTCTACGACGGGGCGCGCGACATTGTCGTGGATCACGTCTCCAGCACCGGGGCGGGTGACGACGGCATCTCGATTTCCAATGACAGTCAGAACGCGACCGTGACTCATTGCTTCCTCGCGGGCAACACGCGGGCCATCTTCTGCAAGTACGGTAGGACCGACCGCATCACCATCGACCACTGCATCATCAGCAAGTTGTGGATGCGCGCGCCGCTGCTGCACGACATTCCCGCGTTCGACGTGCGCAACAACCTTGTGCAGGAATGGCGGGTGATGGGGGTACGACTGAGCGGCGACAACTGCAACGGCAACGTGATGGGCAATATCTACGTTGCGCCGCCCGACTCGAAGGGGGCGCTGAACCGGCGGGCCATCGTCTACGCGAACAACGAAGGCATCGGGCTGGTCCACCTGGCGGACAACGAATTTCGCGGCTGTTTCGAGAAGAAGATCAAGGGAACGTCGCCCAGCCCGCTGCCGGCCCCGCCCATCGTGCCCGCCTACACCACGGACCTGCTCAAGCTCGAAAAACAACTCCTGTCGGAAACCCAGGGCGCGGGCTGCATGCCGCGCGATCCGGTGGACAAGGCCTACCTGGCGGCCAAGGAATGGCCGATGAGCGTCTATGTGCCGTACCGGATTCCGAAGACCGGCGATGTGTTGCCGACGCAATAACGGCGACCATCCGAGGTCATTCTTCAGCGGCTTTAGCGACGCTGCTTGTGACCATGCTGCCTGCGGGCGCCAGTCGTATTACTGCTTCCTGCAAGCGGCCCGCGACATCCACCCAGCCGGCTCGATTGTTCTTCACCTCGGCAAACGTCAGCGATGCACCCACTCGAATCGTGATCCGCCGTCGCAACGGCAATCGCCGGCCAGCCGGACAAGCCGCAAACGCGCCGTCGATATGGCAAGGCACCACGGGCACCGGGCTTTCGGCCAGCATCATGCCGATGCCGGGCTTGAAGGGCAGCATCTGGCCATCGCGGCTGCGCCCCCCTTCCGGAAAGAGGATGTAGGCGCAAGGCTCATCCACCAGACGTTGCCGAAATTCGGAGAGGGCCTTGGGAGTCGCCCGGCGGCGCGAAATCGGCAGCGCGTTCAGGAAGGTGGTCGCCAGCACGGCCCGCGAGGTCTTCTCGAAAAAGACATCCTCGGCCGCGATGGCAAACACCTGATCGCGGATGGTCAACGGCAGCGGCGCGGCCAGCAGCAGCGCATCCAGATGGCTGGCGTGATTGGCCACCAGCACGAAAGGCGGCTTCAGCGGCAAATGCTCCCGGCCCTCGACGGTCAGCCCGTGCCAGAGCTTCAGGTAAGCGCGCATCCCCAGCGCCCAGGCCAGGTGGCAGCCGCTTTCCAGCAAGTCGCTTTCCCGGCGCAGACTCTGTCGACGTTCCTTGCGCGTGAGGGTCAGGTCGCGAGCGGGTTCAAAGGCCCATTGGCTCATGGCGGTTAGCTCCGGGCGCCGGAGAAAATGCAGATCGGTTGCTGCAAACCGAAGCCGCCGAAATACCAGACGTAGTGAAAGACCGCCGGGGCCACCAGGATCAGGCTGTCGAAGCGGTCGAGCAAGCCGCCGTGGCCGGGGATGGTGACTCCCATGTCCTTCAAGCCCAGGTCGCGCTTGATCGACGACAGCACCAGGTCGCCCAGCTGGCCGACCACGCTGATGATGATGCCGAGCACGATCAGCTTGGGCCAATGCTCCAGCGCGGTGCCCGCGAAGACCTGCCAGCCGACCAGGGCGACGAAAGCCGTGGTAATCAGCACCGCGCCGATCGCGCCGGCAATCGTCTTGTTCGGGCTGGTGTTGGGGCAGAGCTTGCGCCGGCCGAATAGTTTGCCGGAGACGAAGGCGGCCACGTCGTTCAGCTCCACGGAAACCAGCACCAGCAGCACCACAGCGCGGTAATGCTCGTCGTTGGCCAGGTAGCCGAGGTGCCCCAAGGCGCTGCCAAAGAGCGCGAAGCCCAGGATGCCCAGGGCCACACGCTGAATGTACCCGGCCGGCCGGTCCAACACCACCTGGAAGCCAGCCAGCGAGGCGACGGTCAATGGGAACAGCGCCACGAAGAGCTTGTACCAGTTGTCGAGGACCGCGAAACCGACGGCCAGAATTCCAACGACGACGAGCAAGCTGGTGAACTTTTCGCGGAACAAGCCGGTGGCGCGAGCGAACTCCCGATAGCAGATGAGGCTGAGGGCGGTCACGGCCAGCATGGTCCAGAACGCGCCCAGCAGCACTGGCGCTGCCATCAGCACGACCAGCACCAGCCAGGAAAACCAGCGCTGCCAAAGTTCGGCGCGCTGCTTGTCCTCCAACGGCTTCCGCTTGTCGGCGACCAGGATCGCCACGGGGGCCAGCGCCAGGACGCCCAGCACGATGCCGAGCAGCAGAATCGTGGCGGGCTGGTCGAAGGCGTGCTGATAGCCGAACAGTCGGTCCCAGGAAATTGGCTGCACGGTCGTTTCGTCCTTCCGAAGTACGTCAGGCTTTCCAGCCTGACACTGGCACCCTCGACAGTCTCATCGTCAGCGGGCGCTGCGTGTCACTGGCGGCAGTGTCAGGCTGGAAAGCCTGACGTACAAGAACGCCATCGAGCAAGTGCCTGTTTGAATTCCACATTACGTTTTTTTGCTTGTCAAAGTCCGGGCGATGCGCCAGAGCCGGCGCAACGCGGTCAACAACCCGCCCAGCGCAATCGCTGCCAGCACGATCGTCGGCATCGGCAAGGCCGACTGCCAGGCGGCCGGGGCCAGGCCGAGGAACACGGCGGCCACCGTCACCAGGAACATGCGTTGCTGCTTGGCCATCGGCCCGACGAACTCCGAACCGGCGCCGGACGCCTTGCCCAGCACGCGGACGTAGGCGGTCAGCAAAGCGGCGCAGGCTGCCAGGTAGCCGACATCGGGCAGGCTGTTGGCGGCATAGCCCAGACCGATGAGGGTGGCAGCGTCGGAGAATCGATCCGGCACGTCGTTGAACAGTTCACCGACGCGAGACGCCTGGCCGGTGGCCAGCGCCACCATGCCGTCGA
>JAGVLI010000600.1 GCA_020054355.1 Planctomycetales bacterium
CGCGCAGCGACGATCGGCCGCCAACTTCTTGCATGGCTCGCAGGCTCGCGCCCGGTTCGCCATCGCGATACCCCGCTCGATGGCCTGACGGTAGGTGCCGGTCGTGTAGCGCGGGCCTGGCGGTGCGGCGCGGTTTGCTTTCCGGCCGGATTGCTGGTTCGGTCGCACCGGCGACTTGCGTCGTCGGCGCAACTCGGCCGACCGCCCCCTCCATCGCGGCTTGCGGATTGAACAGATAAGCTTGCAGGTCGGTCTGAATATACTTGTGGACGATCTTCTGACCGCGCGGACCAATGGGCACGATTCGCTGGTGCCCGTGGTGTGCGGTCTTGTGCTGGCCGGTTGGTCCCCGGTCGCGGCCCGGCCGGTAGAGCCAGACCTTGCCGCCCATGTCGATGTCGCTGGTCCGCATGACGGTCAGTTCGCCAGAGCGCATCCCGGTCAGTTGCTGCACCCGGACCATGTCGGCCACGGTCGGCGAGAGAAAAGCCAACGTGGCTTCGACCCAGGCGGCCGGCACTGGCTTGACGGGTTCCTTGTCCTTCGCCGTGCAACGGCCGCGCACCAGCCCCTTGACGGTTTCCAGGACGTGCAGAGTGGACGGCGGCAACAGTTCCTCGGACTCGGCCCACCGGAACATCGACTTGATGCGGCCCACGCGCCGGTTGATCGTGCTGCGGCACAGGCCGTCCGCGATCATGCGTTGCTGGACGGCCTTCAAGGCGAGCGGCCCGAACTTCCGGGCGGACGTATGCCCGCAGAGTTGTTTCAATCACCGGCATGGTGTAGCGGTTTTTTGCAGCAGTTCGTCGTCGGGACCGTGCTGCCGCACGACGTGACGGTAGTAGGCCAGGATCAATTTGTTGACGGTCAGGTCAGTAGGAGAGCCAGACCAACTAGCGAACGAATGGCCGCCAGCTTCCCATTCGCTGATGACCCTCGCATACTCGGCTCGGCTTTCCTTGCTGCCATGCCTGCCGAGCAGTACATCCTGTCGGCTACCCAGGCCGTCGGTGAGCGTGACGACGGCCTGGCCTGATTGTTTGTGCTTGCGATAACTGGGGACGGTGAGACGTGGACGGCCCATGCGACTTGCACTCCTGGAGTATCGCGGAACCATTCCGCAAAATTCAGGGTTACAGGCCGCACTGTCCGACGCAGACAGGAACACTCAAAGCGTGTTCGGCAAATCAGTTGCGACTAATGGGCGCTACTGGATTTGAACCAGTGACTTCTACCGTGTGAGGATAGCACTCTAGCCGCTGAGTTAAGCGCCCGAATTACCGGATCATCATAGCGGGCGAGGGCGGCGGGCGACAAGGGCAGCTCCGCCCGTCGGTCAAGATTGCGGCTGCGACGGCGGCGCGACCGCTGGTTTGTCCTCGAACTTGGGCGCGGCGTCCTCGAACTTGGGCGCTGGGGCCGTCACCCGCGCCGGCGGCTTGGGTTGTTCGAGAACGGGTTCCTGCCGTTGCTGCGGAGCGCTTACCTGTCCCGCGGAACCGGCGGTCGTGCCGCCTTCCACTTCATCCTCCATGCCCTTCAGCCCCTTCTTGAATTCGACGATGCCTTTGCCCAGCGACCGGCCGAGTTCCGGGAGACGCCGGCCAAAGAGGAGCAGGCCAATGGCGATCAGGATGAATATATGAAACTCGCTCGGCACCCAGGCGAAGATGGGGTTCATGGGAGTATCCTCTTTGAAGTTGGCTCGGATCGTCTCTTCCGGCGCCGGCGAATCGGCACCTTCACCTTAAAGCGCCGCTGGCGGCTTTGCAAGCACTTACGCGATCGGCGGCGAGGAGGGCGACGGCTCGTCCTCGGTGAACTTCGGCGTCGCTTCGGTGATGCGCTGCGGCGGCGCTTGCCGGGTGACGGGTTCCATGGCCCGCGGCTCTTCGCGCGGATTGAGGATGTTGTTGCTGACTTCGTCCTCGATGCCGGTCATGCCCTTCTTGAACTCCATGAGTCCCTTGCCGAGCGTGCGGCCCACCTCGGGCAGCCGGCGGCCAAACAGCAGCACGCCGATGGCCAGCAGGATGATCATGGTCATGGGGCTGAGAGCAAATGCGAACATGGGAGCTGTCATGGGAGTTTCCCCGCAAGGAAAAAGGGAGGATCGCGTTGAAGGGACCGGAGCAACGGTACCCTGCGGGTCATCCAGAGGATGGATTGATGAAATTATAGCAGCGCGTCAAGCGGTCGCAAGCAAGAAATCCGGTTTTTCGGTGGGAACCGGGGTTGTCGGTGCCTTCGTCCTGTCGGAATGCTACATTAGAATGCGGCGCCCGCGCCGCCGGAGGCTGCTCATGAACGACCCCGAACCTTCGCCACACGATGTCCCGCCCGACTCCGCGATCGCCAGTCAGCGGCCCTTGCCGGCCGAAACGGGCATCACGGGCGAAAGGCCGATCCTCGGCACGGGCAATACTCCCGAAACCGTGCGCTCGCTGGCTTTTCTCAGCCGCCTCAAGGTGGTCTTGCAAATCTACGCCGACATCCGGGCACGCCGGCCCAAGCCGCCGATGTGGGGGCTGCTGCAAGGCGGCGCGCTCATCATGGGCGTGGTGGTCGGCTATACCCTGATCGAACCGATCGTGGCATTCACCGGCAAGGAACATCTGGGAGGGCTGGTGTTCCTCGCCAGCTTCTTTGGCGCGGCGCTGGTGCCCGACCTGCTGCTGAAGCTCATTCGCCGTTCGCAGACGGCGCTGGTCCGCCAGCGGCTGGAAGAAGCCGCCCGGCTGACGGTGCAAACCTATCCCGACGAAATCGAGCAGTGCGGCGGCGTGCGCATCCTCACGGACCCGGTCGAACTGGAAGCCCTGGTGCATGTCCTGGAAAACACCTATCACCCGCCTCCCCAGCCCGACAAGGAACGCTGGTGGACCAACAAGCAATAGGTTGATCGGAGTGGGCGCCGCGTGCGCGGCAGGAGCCGCGCGCAGTAAGCGGGCAGCCGGAGACCGCTGACTGCGTGCGCGGCTCCTGCGGCGTGCGCGGCTCTCGGTCACGCCCGCTGCCGTTCGACGAACTGGGCGAAGATGCCCGGCTGTGCCGCCAGTTCCGGATAGGTTCCCTGTTGCACGATCTTCCCTTTGTCCAGGACGTAAATGCGGTCGGCCTGCCGGATGGTGCTGAGGCGGTGGGCGATGACGATGCGGGTCACCTGCAGCTGCTTGAGGTGCTGGGTGATCTGGGCCTGCGTGCGGTTGTCCAGCGAACTGGTGGCCTCGTCAAACAGCAGGATGCGCGGCTTGCCGGCCAGAGCGCGGGCGATCAGGATGCGCTGGCGCTGGCCGCCGGACAGATTGGTGCCGCCCTCGCTGACGATGGTGTGCAAGCCCATCGGCATCTGGGCCAGGTCGTCGGCCAGCCCGGCCGCCGCCGCCGCGGCTTCCGCCTGTTCCAGGCTGATAAGCGCCCCGCCGGCGATGTTCTCAAAGATCGAGCCTTGCTGCAAACGGCCATTCTGCAGCACCACGCCTAGCTGACGGCGAATCGCGTGCAAGTCGAGGCCGGAGAGGTCGTGGCCGTCGAAGAGCAGCCGGCCGGCCTCAGGCTGCTCGAAGCCCAGCAGCAGCCGCAGCAAGGTGGACTTGCCGCTGCCGGAAACTCCGGCGAGGGCGACGAACTCTCCCGGTTCCACATGCAAGCTAACGTCGCTCAGCACCAGTGGGCCATCTTCTCGATAGCGAAAGTCGAGGTTCTCGACGCGCACGGCCCCTTGCAGCGGGCCAGGGTCCTGGCTCACTGAATTGGTTTCCGGCTCGGTCTTCAGGATGGGCTGCACCCGCTCCCAGAGGTTGAGGACGTGCAGGACGCGCGTCACCGAGTTGCTCAGCTCGCCCGCATAGCCGAGGAAGGCCCAGTACGCCGCCAGCACCACCATCAGGTCGCCGGTGGTCAGTTGCCGGGGTTTGTCCGCGGACGCCTGGGTCAAGGGCACGGCCGTGGCGAACAGTGCGATGGTCGCCAGCAGGCCGACCACGCTGTTGAGGATGCCCACCCAGTCCTGGATCGCCTGCACGCGCAGCCCCAGTTGTTTCTGCTCCAGGAAGTTCTTCATCCAGAATGCGTAGGCCCGCTCCTCGGCGGCGGCGGCCCGCAGCTTCGACACCATTTGCAGCAACTGGATGGTGGAGCCCATCAGCCGGCCGCCGCGCGCCAGCAGTTCGCCGTTGTAACGGCGCAAGCCGACGGCAGCCACGATCGTGATGACGGCCATGAGGCAGGCGATGCCCGTGCCCACCAGGGCCAGCTGCGCGTTGTACAGCCAGAGCAACCCCAGGTTGAGCAAGCCGAAACAGCTGGCGAACAGCGTGCGCAAAGTGGCAGCGCTCAGTGCCTGGCGGATGCCATTGATTGCGGAGACGCGCGTCAGCAGGTCGCCGGCGGCGTACTTGCGGAAGAAGGGCAGCCGCAGCCGGAGCAGACGGTCCCAGGCCGCCGCTTGCAGTGCGTGGTCCGCGCCGGTCTCCACGCGCATGGCCAGGATGCTCCGCGCCGTCTCCGCCAGGGTAATGCCGCCTGCCACCGCCAGCAACCCGAGCGCGATCTGGGCCAGCAGCAGCCGGTCGGCATCCGGGATGGCGTGGTCCACGATCAGACCGATTGCCTGCACCGAAGCCATGCCGAGCAGCGAGATGACGACGCCCAGGAAGATCAGGCCGCCCAGTTCCTGCCAGCGGCCGGCCAGGGCGAAGCGCAGCAGATCGAGGTTGCCGAGCGGCTTGACCGGCAGCGGCCGATAGAGCGTGAAGGCC
>JAGVLI010000113.1 GCA_020054355.1 Planctomycetales bacterium
GCAGCGCCAGGTGCAGCGCATCGGTGCCGCTGCCCACGCCGACGACCTCGCCGATATTCAGAAAAGCGGCGAATTCACTTTCGAAGGCCGAGACTTCGTGGCCCAGCACATAGGAACCGCCGGTCAGCACGCGCCGGACGGCCTCATCGATTTCTTGTTGATGCGCCAGATAGCTCGCGCCGGCATCGGCCGTGGCCATCCTCGCTTGCGGTTTCGCGATCACATCCTCAAACATAATGCTCCCGATTCTCGCGGAAGTACGCCAAGGTCCGGGCCAGGGCCGCCGGCAGCGACGTGCGCGGCTCCCAGCCCAGCAGCCGGCGAATTCGGCGGAAATCCGCGTAATAGTCGCCGATATCGATGCGCTGACGCTCGGCGGGAAACGGCTTGACGACGAACTGCCCCACGCCGCCATTGGCCTGCACCAGCAGCCGGGCTAGCTCTTGCAGCGTCACGGGAGCCTGGCCGCCCAGGTTCAATGCCTGCCCGACCGCGTCATCGCTCACCGCCGCCGCCAAAAAGGCTTCGACCGCATCATCGACGAACGTGAAATCCCGCAACTGCTCGCCGCCCCAGACCTCGAACGGCCGGCCTTCGATCAGCTGCCGCACCCAGACGCCGAGAAACGTCTGCCGGGCGTCCTTGATGCGCATGCGCGGGCCGATGGTGTTCGTCAGCCGCAAGGCACACGCCCGGATGCCATGAACCTGGCTGTAGAGGATGTGATACCACTCGCCGGCCATCTTGTTGATGCCATTGACGTCCACGGGTCGCAGCAGGTGATCTTCGTCCACAGGCAGCCGTTCCGGTCGCCCGTACATCTGCCGGGTGCTGGCGAACACGATGCGGATCGTCGGGTTATGCTTCCGGCAGGCTTCCAGGATCGAGAGCTGCGCCCGGCAATTGATTTCCAGATCGGTGTACGGATCCTTCATCGAGTCCATGTGCGAAGTCTGGCCGGCCAGGTTGAAGAGATAATCCTGCCCCTGGACCAGGCAGCGCATACTATGCTCGTCGCGCACGTCGGAGATGTTGACCCGCACCCGGTCCTCGATGCCGTGGATGTTCCGCAGATTGCCGCCGTACTCCGGCACCAGGCTATCGACCAGCATGACGCGCGCTCCGAGTTCGACAAGTGCGCGCGCCAGGTTGGAGCCGATGAAGCCCAGCCCGCCGGTAATCAGCACGCGGGCCTGGTCGAATCGCGCTGCGATTTCTGGATTCATGATGGAGTCTTCTCAGGACAAGAGCGCGTGAATTAGTTGCCCTGCTCGCCGCTTCAACTTGCGCAACCAATGCGGGGCCTGGCTCGCCGGTCGCTGCGAGGCGCACTGCGCCAGTAACCGCCGCACCGCTTCATCGTGCAGACAATCCGAATGCGCGTCCGCGCCGAAGTGCTGACGGCATGCCAGCGCCACATCCAGCGCGAAGCCCGGCTGCCGATCCAGCAGCGCGAAGCAGCCCAGCAGGACATACTCGGTCGGTGTTGCCGATTGCTCGCGCAGCCAGGCCGGACTGCGCAGATAGCGGGCGTTGCACCAGCCGGGGCTGTTGCGCAAGCCATGCTGCAAGCGTTCCGCCGTGAGTGCCGGCTGCACTCGTTGCAGATGCTCCAGGGTCGTCTGGCGGATGCGGGGCGTGCCGTGCAGTTCCAGGTCCGAAAGCCAGAAGCCGTCGGCCGTCAGTGCCGCATGGGCTTCCGCGAACAGGTCTTCGCCTTGGTAGGCATCGATCAGTCCCGGCTCGACGTCGAGCGCCAGCACCGTGCGGCGGAGCGCATCCGGCAAACTCTGATAGATGCGCAGGTCGGCGCCCTGCGAATCGATCTTCAGCCAGTCCACGCGCTGCAACCCCTGATTCGCCAGTGCATCGCCCAGCGGGACTGCCTCGATGCTCGTTTCCCGTTCGACTTCAAAAAGCGGAGCGAACCAGTGCTCCGCCAGCGCTGCCGAGCGCGGCTGCAACGTGCTGGAGCAGCAACGCAAGCGCGTCAGATAGAGCGGCAGCGTCGTGACGCCCGGGAGCGGCGAAACCGCCCGCTCGATCCGAATCGCCCTGGCATAGCGTGCCAGCATCGCGGTTTCGTTGCCCGCCGGTTCCGGATCGAAACCCACGTAGACGGAGCGCGGCGCGATCGGCTCCCAGACGGCTGGCGGCGCGCCGGCAGCGCCGACGTCCACCAGCACCGGCTGAATTTCCAGTTGTTGGAGCAAATTCAACATCATGCTAAGCCGCAAGCGGCCCTTTGAAAAAGAAACCCGCGATACTCATTCTGCTCCGGAGCGCCGACGATCACCGGCCGATGCCCGACCGCGAATTCGCGCAACAGTGTCAGATGATTCTTCGCCGCCGCGGCGAGGAACTCCGCGCGCTTCAGGCACCAACCGAGGTATTCCGTCTCGTAACCGAAACGATACGGCCGCTGCACGAAGACGAACGACTGCGCCCGCTCCACCACCGGCAAGCTGGCGACATAGAGCAATCCGCCGGTGGCCCCAGCCAGCTTGGCCAGGGTGGCCCGCCAGTCCTCGGCGAACTGCAACGAACCGCTGGCCAGCACCAGGTCGTACTGCCGTTGCAGGCAGGCTTCATCCGCATGGAAGGTCACGGTCGGCAGCCAGCGCCGGCCCTCCGCGATCAGGAGCGGCACATCCTTGCAGTGATACTCGATGCGCAGCTCCGGCGCGAGCGTGCGTGCCAGCAAATAGTAATGGCCGATGCCGCCGCCCCAGTCGAGCAGCGCGATGGCGTCCTTCCGGCCGGCGGCCCGCAGCAGCGCGTAGCCGAAGCTCATCACGATGTTGTGCAGGATTGGATTGTCGCGCCCGGCCGACGCCGCTTCCGGGGCCACGCCCAGCGGCCCGGTCCCCGCGATGTTACGGAGAAAGCTGGGCCAGTCCTGCCGGTAGGCTTCCACTACCGATGCCACGTTCCAGCCCTGGATGGCAGCGTCTCGCTGGGCCGCGCTCCAACCTTCGGGAACGTACTCCCATTCCGGCTTGCTGGCGCTAGGGGGGCGAACACACTGCGCCAGCCGCCACAGCGCTGGAGGTGTCAGCGATTTCAGCAGCGAAAGAGAGGTCATGGCTTCACCACCAGTTCGCGACGCTTCGCAGAAGCGTTGAGTCGCGAAACGCTTCTGCGAAGCGTCGCGAATCGACGTAGAGTCAAGCCGTTCCACCACTCCTTCAAGGTCGTTCTCGATGCTGCCGGCGCACACGCCGCCTGCCACAACCGCGCACACTCCGGATGCTCCATCGGCGCGGGCCACTCGACCGGCATCGGCGGACATTCCCGCAAAGGCGGATTGGCCCACTCGTCCGCCCCGCGCGCGTTCGTCGCCTGCTCGTCGAAGCCGAGATGCTCGACCAGGCTCCAGGGCGGCCGTAGACATAGTCCGCCCCGCAACTGATGGTGATAGAGCCAGCGCACCGCCCAGATATTTCGGCTCGCTTCGATCTCCGCCATCACCGGCAGGTCCGCCCCATAGCGGGCCACATCCAGGCCGCACGCCGCGCAGTCGTTCATCAGGCTCTTCGCGTCTCGGTCCATGCCTTGCCAGGCCCGCCGCCAGGTGCCCCAGACCCAGCAGCACGCCCGGCCATCGAAGTACGGTTGCAGCGCTCCTGGTTGCGGGTTGATTCGCGGCTGCGTCCAGCCCGCCACGCTCATCACTTGCGGACAATCGCGATAGTGCCGCAGGGCCGCGCAGAGATAACGATAGGTTCCTGGCACACAGACCAGGTCATCCTCGAAGACGATGACGGCTTCATGTTCGCGAAATACTTCCGTCACGCCATTACGAATCGAACGTCCCAGGCCAAGATTTTCATCCCGCTCGACGATTTCGACTTCGCACCAGTCGATGGCGCGCAGCAACCGACGCACCTCGGCGACAGCATCGTTCTGTTGGGGAGTGCGCGGCCCGTCGCTGAACACACGCAGCAGGGGGATGCCTTCGCCGCGCAGGCAGGCGAGCGTGCGCTGCAAATGGCTCGGCCGGGCATAGGCGAACAGGATGACCGGAATATCCGCGGGGTAGCACGACATGAAGGCATCCATTCCTGGTGGAGCTGGCCTGCGCGATCTTCCTCCTGGCAGGCAGCGTAATTGAAACAGACCGGGGTAAGCCAGTCAAGTTCGACTGAAGCTGACAAACCGGGCAAACCGGAGTAGACTCATCAGCGGGCAGGAGTGGTCCGCCGATCAAGGAGCTTGCCATGCGCCGAACGTTCCGCGTCCTCACGCTGATTCTGAGTGTCATCACGATGATTGCCGTTGCCAACGCGGCGGATGCGCCGCTCAAGTATCCGAACACCAAGCGGGTCGATCAGGCCGACGTCCATCACGGCGTCAAGGTACTCGACCCCTATCGCTGGCTCGAAGACGACGTCCGCAAAGCCAAGGACGTGGCCGACTGGGTCGAGGAGCAGAACAAGGTCACGTTCGGCTTCCTGAAGACCATTCCCGAACGCGACTACATCCAGAAGCGCTTCACCGACCTGTGGAACTTCGAGAAATACTCCACGCCCTCGAAGGCCGGCGGGCGCTACTTCTACACCAAGAACGACGGCCTGCAAAACCAGTCGGTCCTCTACACGCAGGATGCGCTCGACGCCGAGCCGCGCGTGCTGCTCGATCCGAACAGCTGGTCGAAGGACGGCACGATTGCCCTCGGCAGCACGTCCGTCAGCGACGACGGCAAGTACCTGGCCTACAGCGTCTCGGAAGCCGGCTCCGACTGGAGCACCTGGAAGGTCCTGGACATCGTCACCGCCAAGCCGCTCGGCGATGAAGTGAAGTGGGTCAAGTTCAGCGGCGCTGCCTGGACGCCCGACGGCCGGGGCTTCTTCTACAGCCGATACGAAGAACCAAAAGCCGGCGCGCAGTTCCAGAGCCTGAACCTCAACCAACGGCTGATGTATCACCGCCTGGGCACCCCGCAAAGCGACGATGTGCTGGTCTACAAACGGCCCGACAACCCCGAATGGGGCTTTTCCTCCGACGTGACCGAGGATGGTCGCTATCTCATCATCACCGTCTGGAAGGGCACCGACGCCAAGTATCGCGTCACTTACAAGGACCTGTCCGAACCGCTGGCCATGCCGGTGGACCTGATCGACAACTTCGACAACGAGTATTCCTTCATCGGCAACGAAGGGCCGATCTTCTACTTCAAGACCGACCTCGAAGCCCCACGCGGCCGGCTGATCGCCATCGACACGCGCAAGCCCGAAAAGGCCAACTGGAAGGAAATCATCCCGCAAACCAAGGAAAACCTGCGCGGCGTGGGCCTGGTCGGCAACCTGTTCGTCGCCTCGTACCTGAAAGATGCCCGCACCCAGGTCAAGCTGCACGACATGACCGGCACGTTCGTCCGCGAGGTGGACTTCCCGACGCTGGGCAGCGCTTCCGGCTTCGGCGGCAAGCGCACCGACACGGAAACCTTCTACTCGTTCTCCAGCTTCGCCACCCCGCCGAGCACCTATCGCTACGACCTCATCACCGGCAAAAGCACCTTGTTTCGCCAGGCGAAAGTAAAGTTCAACCCGGACGACTACGAGGTGAAGCAGGTCTTCTACAAAAGCAAGGACGGCACCCAGGTGCCGATGTTCATCACGCACAAGAAGGGCCTGAAGCTCGACGGCGCCAACCCCACGCTGCTCTACGGCTATGGCGGATTCAACATTCCGCTGACGCCCGGCTTCTCCGTCAGCCGGCTGCTCTGGGTGGAAATGGGCGGCATCTTCGTGCAGGCCAACCTGCGGGGCGGCGGCGAGTACGGCAAGGACTGGCACAAGGCCGGCACCAAGCTGAAGAAGCAAAACGTCTTCGACGACTTCATCGGCGCTGCCGAGTGGCTGATCGCCAACAAGTACACCAGCGCCGAAAAGCTGGCCATCCAGGGCGGCAGCAACGGCGGGCTGCTCGTGGGCGCTTGCATGGTGCAGCGGCCCGAACTGTTCGCCGCGTGCCTGCCGGCCGTCGGCGTGATGGACATGCTCCGCTTCCAGAAGTTCACCGCCGGCCGCTTCTGGGTCGATGACTACGGCTCGGCCGACAACGCCGACGAATTCAAGGCGCTGTTCGCCTACTCGCCCTATCACAATCTCAAGAAGGGCACGAAATACCCCGCCACGCTGGTGACGACCGCCGACACCGACGACCGCGTGGTGCCGGGCCACAGCTTCAAGTTCATCGCGGAGCTGCAGCAGTGCCAGGCGGGACCGGCCCCGGTGCTGGCCCGCATCGAAACCAAGGCGGGCCACGGCGCGGGCAAGCCGACGGCGAAGATCATCGAGGAAATCGCCGACCAGTGGGCCTTCCTGGTGAAGGTGCTCAACATGAAGGTGGCGACCAAATAGCGATTTCCGTTTGCCAAGCCGGCCCCTCGGGGGCCGACTGTCAATAGACTCCAATGACGCAATATGATCGAGCCTGACAAATCCACCAACCCGCACCTTCCTTTGGGATCCGTGCCCAACAGCAAGGATTTCCAGTGGGATCTCTGGACAGACGACATGTACCAGACGGTCGTGCAGCGTGCGCAGCACGGCGATCTCAACGACGCCGAGCGTGTGATCCTGACAGTGGGCATGCTCAGCATTCAGAGTTGGAATAATGGGCTGTTCGCTGTCTACAACTTCGTTCCTCAAGAATTCGCTTGGGGAGAGTATTCGGCTTCGTTGAGGAGGATCGGCGCACCGAGATTGGCTGCGATTATCGATCGCGCTGAAAGCGCCATCCGGGAACACCAGTCAGGCTCGCTTACGGCAGAGTTGCTCGAGCAAACGATTAAGGCTCTCGAAGTTGAGTATTTCGCCTGCTCAGAACTGAACGACGTGATTGACAAGGAGTACGCCTTCATCGTCGCTAATCGCGATCAGTTTCCGCAACAGACATTGCGAGAAAGAGAACTCGGACCAGCGGAATAACGATGGACGAAACCCCCATCCTCGGCAATCAGGACGCATGGTCGAACCGCAGCGCACGAGCCGCCAATGGTTGATCGAGACGGGTTCGGAAGATGTTCGAATCCGCTGTTCCTACGAGCGCGTGGGCAAGCAAATCGTGCGGTTTACGGTACAATTGGAGATCGTGGTGGACGGTAATTGGGTCCCGGTCGTCCGCTACGACAACGCCCACGGGTTCTGCCACCGCGATACGTTGCATCCCGATGGCAGCCAGGACAAGACCCCGCTGTTCCCGGGAGACGCCAACGACACCTTCACCACTGGCGTCGAGGAACTGAAAGCCAGCTGGCAAGTTCACCAGGCGCGGTATCTGGGAGAGCTGCACCGATGATGTCTCCCGACGAGTTCACCAGACGGCAGTTCGAGCTGAATGCGGAGTTCGGCAAGTTCGTCTTCGACCATCCCGAGGTGGACGACGTGCTGCCCGACGGGGCTTACGTCTTTTTCGAGGTCGAAGGAGAGGCTGAATTCAACACTTTTAGCCGGCGGCTGGCCGAAAAGAAACAGCGCGCAGGAATCCCTGTCGTCGTGGTTCGGGTCAAGGGCTTGGCTCCACCCCAGGGCTCGCGCTTGATCGATCCGGTAATTGAAACGGTGGTGGAGGCGGTGTAAGTCGCCGCTTCGATTTGAGTGATAATCGTGGACGAAACCCCCATCCTCGGCAACCAGGACGAGCGCCAGGTCTTCCAGCAGATCCTCGGCTTGCACGGCCCGCCGGCCTTCATGCGCCGCGCCCAGCGAGTGCAGCAAGCGCTCGACGACCTGCTGGCCTGTTGTCGCAAGCGACGCGACGATTGGCTGGTCATGGTCCGCATCCACCTCGGCACGCTGCAAGCGCTCAGCGGCAACTGGGAGGCGCTGCGGTCCTTGGTGACGGAAAACGACATCGCAGCACTGCGGCAATTGACGGCCGACTTGCAACCGCAGTTGCGTGCCCCGGTCGCGCCGACTTCCTCCGAGCGGCTACTGCGCCGCGCCCTGGCGGAACTTCAGGCGAGCAGTACCCACTTCAATCAGCGCTGGTCGGAGTACCTGGAAACCGTGGACCTCGGCCCGGTCAACGAGCAGCGCGAAGGCTACAACCGCTGGTACGTCATCGAGAAGGAATGCGCGGTGAAATCGCCGCGCGTGGCCCGCCAGGGTTTCACGCCGCTGCCGATGTTCACACGCGACGAGTTGCGGGCGCTGTTGCCGTTGTTGCCGGTGATCGGCAATTGAATCGGGCTGGGTGTTCCCGCGCCCAGGGTCTTTACGCCGAAGGCGTTGCATAACATAGCCCAGGGTTGCCGGTACTCCGGCTACCCTGGGTTATTGGCCGACAGATGGGTTTTCTACCCCGAAGGGGTTGCATAAACTCGACAACATACGTTTATGCAACCCCTTCGGGGTAGATGACCAATCGATTCTCCGTAGCCCAGGGTTGCCGGAGTACCGGCAACCCTGGGCTATGTTATGCAACGCCTTCGGCGTAAAGACCCGATCTTGTTATTATCGCTTCCCAGGGTAGCCGGAGTACCGGCAACCCTGGGCTGTGGGATGTAACGCCTTCGGCGTAAAGACCTGTCGTTCGTCGCGTCAAGACTCAAAACTTCGGCAGCACGTTCTTGATGCCCTCGTCGAGCGGCATCTTATCCGGCACCGCCCCCGTTTCCTTCTGCAAGCGCAGCAACTGCTCCTGCAATTCCTTCACCTTGGCGACGTACTTCGCATCGCCGATCAGGTTCTTCATTTCGAGCGGATCGTCCTTGAGGTGGTATAGCTCGGCTTTGTGCCGGTCGGGCTGGCCGTCGCCGTGCGGATAATGGATGTACTTCCAGTCATCCGTGCGGATGCCACGCACGTTCGGCGTGAAGGGGAACTGCGCTTCGTAGTTGTACTGGTAGTGGAAGGCAGTCCGCCAGCCAGCCGCATCGCCCGCCAGCAGCTTCTTCCACGATGCGCCGTGAATCTTCTCCAGCGGTTTCGCGCCGCAGATATCGAGGATGCTCGGCGCCAGGTCCAGGCTCAGGACCATCTCCTTCACCACCGCTCGCGGCTTCGCCAGCTTGGGGTAGCGCACCAGCAACGGCACGCGGATGCTCTCCTCGTACATGGTGCGCTTATCGACCCGGCCATGCTCGCCCAGCGCGAAGCCGTTGTCGCTGGTGTAGACGATCAGCGTGTTGTCGAGCTGCTTGGTTTCCTTCAAGGTGTCGTAGATTCGGCCGACGCTGTCATCGACCGACAGGATCGTCCCCAGGTAGCTGCGGACGAAGCGCGGATACTCCTTCAGCCCATAGAGCGGCCCGCCGACGCCGTGCCAGGTGGGCACGCTCTCCTTCAACCAGGCCGGCTGGCTCGCATCGACCTCGACGTTCTTCGGCTTTGCGATGGCGGTGTCGTCAAAGGTCTTCTCGTATTTCGGTTCCGGCTGGATCGGCCCGCCGTGCGGCGCTTTATGGCCGAGGATCATCAGGAACGGCTTCTGCCGCTTGCGCTTCAGCCAGTCCACCGCATGATCGGTGACGACCGTAGTGTAGTAGCCCTTGATGACCTGGCGCTTGCCGTCGATGTTGAACTCGTTATCGAAGTAGTTCCCTTGGCCTTTGTGGCTCATCCAGTGATCGAAGCCGGGCCGCACATCGTCGTTCTGCTCGCCCATGTGCCATTTGCCGATGTAGGCGGTCTCGTAGCCCGCCTCGTGCAGCCGGCGCGGATAGCTCGGCAGCTCGTTGGGAAAATCGGTGAAGTTGTTCAAGACCTTGTGCGTGTGCGCGTAAACACCGCTGAGCAGCGACGCCCGGCTCGGCGAACAGAGCGACGTGGTCACGAAGGCATTGGCGAAGCGCGCGCCTTCGTTGGCCAGCCGGTCCATGTTCGGCGTCTTCAAGAACGGATGGCCAGCGCAGCTCATGGCATCGTGCCGCTGGTCGTCGGTGAGGATCACGATCACGTTGGGCCGGGTTTCATCGGCCGCTATCGCGGGAATCGTCCCAGCGCTCGCGAACCAGAGCGCCGTCAGCCAACCGAAAGAAATTCCGCGCATGTTTGCCCTCGCTTCGGCGGGGAGAGTATAGTGTGGCGGCGATACAAAACGGGGACGCGGCTCGTTGTGCGAAGCACCCGCAGGGCCGTTCCGGCAACGAGCCGCGTCCCCGTTTTGTACCGCCCGCAGTGTACTCCACGCGATGGGCGAACACAAACACGGAGCAATGGTCCCGCCATGCCAGACAAGATCACGGTGACGGACATCCACGACCTGCCGGCGCAGCAATTCGACTGGGGCAGCCTGAAATGGCTGTGCAACCGCGAACTGGCCCCGAACTGCGAGCAGACGCTGGGCCTGGTCCACATCTTCCCCGGACAGCAGAATCCGGAGCACTATCACCCGAATTGCCAGGAAATCCTCTACATGCTCGCCGGGGAATGCGAGCACAGCTTCGACGGCGACTGGGTGCATCTGAAGCCGGGCATGACCATCTGCGTGCCGGCGGGCGTCAGGCACCAGCTGGTCAACAAGGGCTGGGAGCCGGTGACGTGCCTGGTGTCGTTCTCCTCCGGCGACCGACAGACCGTGTTCGTTTGACCCCCTGTGGAGCGTCATCGTCATAAGTAGTCATAGCTGATAGCTGATAGCTGTCAGCTATCAGCTATCAGCTATTCACCTCTTAATCACGCCCCGCAGTGCGTGTGAAGCTGCCAGCGACGAAGCGAGCGCATCATGCCGAAAGTCATCGTCATTCCCGCCGACGATCCACCGCAGCTGCAAGGCTCGCCGCACCTCGACCGGCTACGCGCCGTCGGCGAGGTCCGGCTCTGGACCGACCGCCCGGCGGACGATGCCGAAAAGGTCCGCCGCGCCATCGAAGCCGATTGCCTCATCAACTCGCGCAGCGCCATCAAGTGGCCGGGCGAAGTGCTGCGCCGGTTGCCCCGACTACGGATGATTACCGTCGTCGGCATTGGCACCGACGCCATCGACCTGGAAGCGGCCCGCCAGCAAGGCATCGTCGTCTCGAACCTGCCGGGCCGGACCGCGCCCATCGTGGCCGAGCATGCCTTCGGGCTGATGCTCGCCGTCGCCAAGCGGGCCTGGTATCAGACCAGCGAAATGAAGCAGGGCCGCTGGCAGCGCTGCGACAACGTCTACCTGCGCGGCAAGATGCTGGGAGTGATCGGCGCTGGCCCCATCGCCCAGGAAATGGCGGCGCTGGGAAAAGCCATCGGCATGCAGGCGCAAGCCTGGACGTTCCAGCCTTCCGCCGAGCGGTCAGCCCAGCTCGGCCTGAAGTTCGTGGAACTGGACGACCTGTTGCGCACTTCCGACGTGGTCAGCCTGCATTTGCCGCTCAGCGAGAAAACGCGCGGCTTCCTGGGCAAACGAGAGTTGCAATTGCTGAAACCGGGCGCGCTGTTCATCAACACGGCACGGGGCGCGGTCATCGACAATGCAGCCCTGGCCGATGAATTGAATTCGGGCCGACTGGGCGGCGCGGGCATCGACGTGTTCGAGACGGAACCGCCGCCGCCGGACCATCCGCTGCTGGCCTGCGCGCAAGTGGTGCTGACGCCGCACATCGCCGATCAAACGCCCGAAGGCATGGAATTGCTGAATGCCGGCGCGGTGGACAACGTGCTGGCGTTTCTGGAGGGGAAGCCGCGCTTCCGGGTGGTTTGAAGCAGTGAGCCGGCCGCGCAAGCAGCGAGCCGGTCGCGTAAGCGGCCGGAGTCTGCCCGCCAACGCGACCGGCTCGCCAGTCCATCCTTCAATGAATGATGATGAAATCACCATCCTTGCCGGCCGCCACCGTCGGCAGCCCCCAGACCGGAATCCCGCCATTCACGCGGCCGGTCTGCGCCGTCGGCTTGCCGTCCTTGTCGAAGACGCACCAGGCCAGCGCTCCGCCCTTCTGCCAGCCGGTGCCTTCGGTCCAGACCAGGATGGTTTCCCCGGCGGCGTTCGTGGCCAGTGCCGGATGCTTTCGATCGCCAGTGCCCGTACCTGGCGCGGCAATAGGTTTGTCCGGCTGCGTGCCGCCGGGCGTCAGCTTGGCGAAGTAGACCTGCTTCTGCGTCTCCCAGGCGGCGAAGGCGCCGGCCGGCCCTTCGGTGAAGGCGGCGGAACTCATGGTGCAGCTGTTGACGTTCCACTTCTGCAGCAGCGTGCCCTGAAAGGTCTTGCCGGCGTCCTTGGATGAAAGCATATACATATCGCGATTCGTCTGCTCGGTGGCCGAGCGGAACAGGATGTGGATCGCGCCCTGGCTGTCGACGAAGCCCTTCATGCCGCAGCAGGCGCAGACGCCGGTCGCGTCGTTGAACGCCAGCGCTTCCTTGCCGAAGGTCTTGCCGCCGTCCGTGGACCGCGCCAGCCAGACCTGGCGGGCGGCCTCGCTGTTGACCTTGCCGACCTGGTTGGCATGCCAGGCGACGTAGACGTTGCCGGCTTCGTCGGCCGCCAGCGCGCCGCCGCCGTCGAGGTTGAAAGTCTGGGTCAGCAGGTTGCGCTGCGGCTCGAAGGCTTTGCCCGCATCGTTCAGCCGGGTGTAGAGCATGGGGGGCGTCTTGTTGAAGGCTTGCGGCATGGCCTTGCCGGAGCCGTTCCAGGCGACATGCACCCGGCCATCCTTGCCGAGCGCGAGCTGCGCGCCGCGAATGGTGCCCACGGCCACGGCGCTGTTCGGCTGGCTGTTCACCCGCAGCGGCGCGGAGAACTTATCCTTCCCGGCTTCCCGGCGGACGTAGAACAGATCGCCGGCGGCGGCGTCGCCCTTGAAATAGATCAAGTGCAGCACGCCCTTGCCGTCCGCGACGGCTTGCGGCTGGATGCCGCCGTCGGGCGTCTTGAGCGGCGTCACGCTGGCAGCCGAAGCAGCGTGGCCCAGCAGCAGTACGAAGAACATACCGGCAACGAAAATCGCTCGCTTCATGGCGGGTTCCTTTGCGAGAAGAGCAGCGGCGGCATCAATCCTGGAACGCATGCAAGTCCGGCAGCCGGCTGCCC
>JAGVLI010000806.1 GCA_020054355.1 Planctomycetales bacterium
TGTGAAGTTGTCATGCAGCTGCTGTAGGGAATCGCGCAGCTGCTGGCCCGTAACTGTACAAAGTTCCCAGGAATGGATAGGGCTGAGCCTGGGAACGAGGATCCTGCCATTCGTATCACTGGCCACCGGCCACTGGCCACCGGCCACTATTTCACTCTCTGCACCCACACCGTCAGCACCTTGGCGACCTCGTCCATCGGCTCGGCAGCGCAATTGGCCGGCGTGTCGCTGAGCTTGTGCCAGTGCTTGTAGCTGAAATCGATGATGTCGATGGCGGGAATGCCAGCCCGGTTCAACGGCACATGGTCGTCATCGACGACGACCGTGCCGTCCCGATGCACGAAGGCGTTGCACTTCAGCTCGCTGGCGACTTTCCAGACCGAGTCCACCAGCGGGCCGGCCATCATCACGGAATTGGGGTCGCGCGGAAAGCGCGCGCCCTTGCCGGCGATCATGTCGAGCAGGACCGCGCCGAGATACTTGTGCTTGGGCCGGCCGTTCTTGTAGACGCTGGCAAAATGTTCGGAACCGAAGAAATACTTGTCGGTGCTCGGTTCCAGGATGTACTCCTCGCCGTCGAAGAAGACGAAATCGACGCCGACGTTGATGTTCAAGTCCTTGATGTGATGGGCCAGCTCCATCAGGAAGGCGACGCCCGACCCGCCGTCGTTGGCGCTGAGGAACGGCTCGCGCCATTTGCGCGGATCTTCTTCCTGGTCGGCCAGCGGGCGGGTGTCGTAATGGGCGCAGAAGATGACCCGCCGGGTCCGTTCCGGCCAGTAGGAGACGATCGTGTTGGCCATCTCGATCGGCTGCTTCGCGCTCTTCTGGTTCGCCTTGAACTTCTGGAAATCGACCTTGCCGCCCTGGGCCTCGAAGTGCTTCTTCATCAGGGCTTGCTGGGTCTTCATGCCCTCGCTGCCGCTCGTGCGCGGGCCGATCTCGCAGATTTCCTTGAGGTACTTCATGGCGCGCTCGCCATCGAAGGCGGCGGGCGAGACGTTTTGCGCCTTGGGCAGATTGCGGTCCTGGGCGAACTCCTCGCGCTGGGCCGCCTGGATTTCTTGCGCCTCGAGGTGGTTCGAGACCGACGGCCTGGGGGAGAAGAACCAAGCAGCCATGATCAGCCCCGCTGCCAGTAGCAGGATGGAGGAGAGGCGAAGCATGGGAAAAACCCTCGCCGGAAAAGGGAACAGCCAATGGCGCTCATCATAATCGCTGGGGAGAGCGGGTGCGAGTGGGGTTTTGTTTCCGGAGTCCGAACGTCCTCGTTCAGTAACTTTCCGCCTGCGGGTTACGATTCCAATCGTGGCCAGCGATGGAGCAGTCACGATTGGAATCGTAACCCACGAATCGTAACCCGCTGGCTGACAGTGCCTGCCAGCAGGCTAGTACACTTCCTCATGGGTTCCCAGCGACTGCAACAAGATCGCTTCGGCGCCCTCGTGCTGGACGAACTCGAAGACAATCCGCAGATCGTAGCCTGCGCTGCAAGCCCAGGACCCGGCCAGCTCTCCCTTCAACTTATGGGTCTTCAGGGCAGGCAGGAAAGCATCCTCGGCAAGAGCTGCCAGCGTGGCTGGCAGACTGGCAGCGCTCGCGGGGTGTTTCTTCAGCGCTCGCCGCGCTGCGCGGACGAAAGCGGCCGATTGCACCAAGGTCCGCTTCATTCCTGAATCTCGCGCATGATGTCGCCGGGCGTGGCAGGCCGACAATTACCTGCCGCGAACTCGTGCCGAGCTTCCTGGACCTCGGCGACCAGGCGCTGCCTGTCGGTTTGCACCAACCGGCGCTGCAAGATGTCGATCAACTCTCGTTGTTCTTCCGGAGACAGCTGGTTGGCCGCTTCCAGGACTTCGCCGAAAGGCAGCGTTTGGCTCATCGTTGCAGTCCCTCTCGACTGAACCTCGAATCGTCTCCATCTTAAACTCTCTGCTTGGACCGTGGGAGTCGGGTTTCCTTGCCCCTGCCGCTTTTCCTTGCCCGTCCCGCCCAGCCCGTTTACCTTGTGGGCATTGCCATCCCTACCGGAGATCGGGCCATGAAATCCGCACTGCTCGGCGTCTTCATGCTTCTCGCCCTGGCCGCACCGGCTGGCGCTCAGCCGGCCGTCACCGCCGACCTGTTGCTGCTCAACGGCAAGGTCTGGACCGTGAATCCCAAGCAGCCCGAAGCGGAAGCCATCGCCATTTGGCAAGGTCGCATCCTCGCCGTGGGCAAGACCAGCGACCTGAAGACGCTGGCTGGACCGGCGACGAAGGTCATCGATCTCAAGGGCAAGCGCGTGTTGCCGGGCTTCATCGACAGCCATCTGCACATGCTCAATGGCGGCACCCAACTCAGCGAGGTTTATCTCAAGGACGCCAAGGACGAGGCTGAGTTCGGCAAGCGCTTGCAGGAGTTCGACAAGAAGCTGCCGAAGGATCGCTGGCTGCTGGGCGGCGACTGGGACCACGACCGCACCTTCGGCGGCCAGTTGCCGACGGCGGCACTCATCGACAAGTACCTGCCGGAACGGCCGGTATTCCTCAGCCGCTACGACGGCCACATGGGCGTTGTCAACACCCGCACGCTGAAGCTCGCCGGTATCACCGCGAAGACGGCCGACCCGGCCGGCGGCGTCATCGCGCGCCAGCCCAACAGCCAGGAACCCACGGGGCTATTGCGCGACAACGCGATGAACCTGGTTTCCCAGCTCATTCCGCTACCGTCGGAGGAGGAAATCCTGCAAGCCATCCAGGCAGCGCTGAAGGAATGCCGGCGGCAGGGCGTCACCGGCGTCGTCGATTTGCCCGAAGGCAACCCGGCCACGCTGCGCCGGCTGTTTCAGCTCTACCAACGGCTGGCCCGCGCCGGACAGTTGACCTGCCGGATCGACCTGCGCTTTCCCCTGGCGAGCTGGAAGCAACTCGCCGACCTGGGCGTGGCCAACGATTTCGGCGACGACTGGGTCAAGATCGGCGGCTTGAAGGGCTTCATCGACGGCTCGCTCGGCAGCAGCACTGCCAAGTTCTTTGAACCATACGCGCACGAGCCGGCCAGCACCGGCGTCTATCTGACGCCGTTGACCAAGCTGCGCGAAGACATTCTCAGCGCCGACAAGGCCGGCCTGGCGGTCTGCATCCACGCCATCGGCGACCGGGGCAACGCCGAGCTGCTCGACATCTCCGCGGAAGCGATCAAGCAGAACGGCCCGCGCGACCGGCGCTTCCGCGTCGAGCATACGCAGCACCTGCGGCCCGCCGAGTATCCGCGTTTCGCGGCACTCGGCGCGATCCCCTCGATGCAGCCTTACCACATCATCGACGACGGCCGCTGGGCCGAGAA
>JAGVLI010000917.1 GCA_020054355.1 Planctomycetales bacterium
CGCTGGAAGGCATCCTGGTGGGCTTGACGGAAGGCGGCATGCAGTCGAAGGCCCGCGCCGCGCTGCAAACTCATGGCAGCCGGTTGCTCCCCGCCTTGCAGCAGGCCGGCCGCGAGGGACGCCTTTCTCCGGAACTGCTGGCCGAAATCCGCGAACAGCTCTCGCCCGCGCCCCGGCGCTGGCAGGTGGCTGGACCCTTTCCCATCGACCCGGCCAAGGACGCGATCGATCCAGCCGAATTCCTGAAGAACCCGAATCTGACTGCCAAGTATCCGGGTGCCGACGGCAAGCAAGTCGGCTGGCGCGAAGCGACGCTGGATGCCGCCGGCCGCTTGAACCTGGGCCAGTTCTGCCAGGGCGAAGGAAATTGGTCGGCCTACGCTTACACGACCTTTGAGGCTGCGGAAGAAATGGCCGGCAGCGTGCAGGTCCATGCCGACGATGACGTGACCTTGTGGCACAACGGCGTCAAGCTGCTGTACGATCGCGGTTCGCACACCCGGCCCGTGGTGGACACGCCGGTGCGCTTCAGCAAGGGCAAGAACACGCTGATGCTCCGCGTGGACAACAGCGGCGGCGGCGGCTGGTGGTTCTCGTGCAAGGTCCTGGCCACGCTGCCGGCGGAAATTACCTCGCCGTCCCTGCTGCGCCTCTTCGAGGACGAGCCGTGGCTGATCGCCCAGCTGAAGGAGGGCGGCGGCCAGGCGGTTCTCGAAGAAGAGGACCGCTACAGCGGCTGGACAGCGGTGCGAGTGGTGAACGATCAACGCGTGGGCACGGCCATTCCGCTCTGGGGCTTCCCGATCGCCGAGACGCCGAAGTTGGGCCAGTATCGCTACCTGCGCTGGGCCTGGAAAAAGCGCGGCGGGGACAAGTGTCAGCTCCAGCTGGCCATGCCCGGCTGGGAGCATCGCTATCATCGCGGCCAGGACCACTTCATGCCGTCGGTGCGACTGGGGATGGAGCTGCCGCGAGAGTGGACGGTGGAGACGCGCGATCTGTTCAAGGACTTCGGCGCGAAACCCCTGAACGGCATGGCGATTACCCCGGTGAACGGCGAGTTGCTGTTTGACCACTTCTACCTGGCCCGCTCCCTCGATGATTTCAAAAACCTGCCTGCGCCCGATTTACCGAAGCGTTAAGCACGCCGTCTTGGTTGCTTCGTACTGCATCGGTTCGCGACGCTTCGGAGAAGCGTTGACGCTCCGCGCTTCTCCGAAGCGTCGCGAACCAAGACGTATCAAGAATCAATGGCCGAGTGCTGAGCGGCTCATGATCCAGCGAGCGTCGGGCCTATGCCCGACGCTCGCCCGCGGACTTGACCCTTCGGCTACGGCTTCCGGGCAAACCACTCCTGCAACGAACACACCGTCAGCTCGCAGTCGCGCAGCACCTTGCAGGCTTCCACGGCGGCTTGCGCCGCCGCCAGGGTGGTGATGCAGGTGACGCCGTTGGCCACCGCCGCCGCGCGAATCTTGCCTTCGTCGGTGCGCGCGCCTTTGCCGCTCGGCGTGTTGATGACCAGCGCTACCTGCTTGTTCTTCATGTGGTCGATCAGGTTCGGCCGGCCTTCCTGGATCTTCGGCACTTCCTCGACCTGGATGCCGGCCGCCCGCAGCGCCGAGGCGGTGCCGCGCGTCGAGATGATCCGGTAGCCCTGCTCCGCCAGCGATTTGACGATCGGCGTCACGTCCAGCTTGTCGCGGTCGGCCACCGAGACGAAAATGGTGCCGGTCAACGGCAGGGCCGTGCTGGCGGCCAGCTGGCTCTTGGCGAAGGCCGCCGCGAAGGTGGTGTCGATGCCCATCACTTCGCCGGTGGACCGCATCTCCGGGCCGAGAATGATGTCCACGCCGGGGAACTTGTTGAAGGGAAAGACGCTTTCCTTGACCGAGAAGTACGTCGGCTTCGGCTCCGTGTGCAGGCCGAGTTCATCGAGCGTCTTGCCGGCCATCACCAGCGCCGCATGGCGGGCCAACGGCAGCCCGGTGGCCTTGGAAACGAACGGCACCGTCCGGCTGGCGCGCGGGTTCACCTCCAGCACATAAACAGTGGCCAGTGGCCAGTGGCCAGTGGCCAGTGAAGAAGCGGATAAGCGTTCGCCACCCATGCCGGCATTCGCGCCATCAGTGGAAGGGGCATCACTGGCCACTGGCCACTGACCACTAGGCACTGGTCCCTGGATGGCGAACTGCACGTTCATCAGCCCCTGGACTTTCAATTCCAGGGCCATCGCCCGCGTCTGCCGTTTGATCTCGTTGACGATCGGTTCGGGCAGGCTGTGCGGCGGAATGACGCAAGCCGAATCGCCGGAGTGGATGCCCGCTTCCTCGATGTGCTGCATCACGCCGCCGATCAACACGCGCTGGCCGTCGGCCAGGCAGTCCACATCCACTTCGATGGCCGATTCCAGGAACTTGTCGATCAGGATCGGTTTGCCCGGCGAAATGTCGAGAGCGCGTTCCATGTAGCGGTTCAGGGACGCTTCGTCGTAGACGATTTCCATGGCCCGGCCGCCCAGCACGTAGCTGGGCCGCACCACCACCGGGAAGCCGATCCGCCGGGCCACGCGCAGCGCTTGCGGCCCGTCCAGCGCCGTGCCGTTCTCGGGCTGCTTCAGGCGCAGCCGTTCCACCAACTCCTGGAAGCGCTGGCGGTCCTCGGCGACGTCGATGCTGTCCACGCTGGTACCGACGATGGGCGCGCCGGCCGCTTCCAGGGCTTTCGCCAAGTTCAAGGGCGTCTGCCCGCCGAACTGCACGATCAGCCCCTTGGGCTTCATCCGGTCGCAGATGTTGAGCACGTCCTCGGCGGTCAGCGGCTCGAAGAAGAGGTGGTCGGAAGTGTCGTAATCGGTCGAGACCGTCTCCGGGTTGGAATTGACCATGATGGTCTCGAAACCCGCCTGCTTCAAGGCGAACGCGGCCTGGCAGCAGCAGTAGTCGAACTCGATGCCCTGGCCGATGCGGTTCGGCCCGCCGCCCAGGATCATGATGCGGTCTTTGCCCGCGAACGGGCGCGTTTCATCTTCCGTGAAGTTTAGCCGCGAGCCGGAGGCGAGCGCGGCGTCCTCAGCGCTCGCCTCCGGCTCGCGGCTAAACGTGACCGGCGCTTCATAGGTCGAGTAGTAGTACGGCGTGAACGCCTCGAACTCGGCAGCGCAGGTATCGACCAGCTTGTAGCTGGCGACCAC
>JAGVLI010000985.1 GCA_020054355.1 Planctomycetales bacterium
CGGCGAGGGCCTCGCGCAGCCGGCCGAGCCGTTCCGCGTGCTTCGCCTGGCCGAAGAGGTTCGTCAGTTCCTCGGGGTCGGCAGCCAGGTCGTAAAGCTCCTCCGGCACGCCCGGCTGCAAGTAGCGGATGTACTTCCAGCGGTCCTGAACCACGGCCGTGTACCACGGCACCTTCTGGTAGATGGCTTCCTTCGGATTGTCCGCCAGTATCTTGGCCACGCTGTCGCCGTAGTCGTGGCCGGTGTGCTCGTACAAGCAGGCATGCGGCCAGGCGGCGGACGGGTCTTTGAACAACGGCGTCAGGTCTCGGCCGTGCAAGGTGTCCGGAGGCTTGACGCCGGCAACCGCGAAGAAGGTGCGAATCAGGTCCGGAGCGTTGGGAGTTTGCGGGCAGGTTTTTCCCGTTGCCACGGCACCCGGCAGCGACACGATCAGCGGCGAGCGATAGCTGGCGTCGTAGGGGGCGATCTTCATGCGCAAGCCATGCTCGCCCATCGCGAAGCCTTGGTCCGCGGTGTAGACGATCAGGGTGTTGTCCAGCTGTCCGCTGGCTTTCAGGGCGGCGATCAGCTCGCCGACGCCCTCGTCGATGGCCGGCACGCACTCGTTCACCTGCCGGACCCAGTCGGCGTAGGAGGCGCCCTTGCCGCCGGCCTCGTCGCCGACCTTTTCGCCGCTCTTGCCGGCGACGATACGTCCGTCCTTGTCTTTCCGCCACGCCTGGGTGTTGTTCAGATAGTCGGGCTTGCCGGGTCGCGGTCCGAGGATGTCCGCCGGTTCGGGCACCTTGGCTTCCTTGTAGCTGCCCAGGTGGCGGGCGGCCGGTTTGGACGGGCCGTGGACGCTGCCGTAGCACAGCCACAGGAACCAGGGTTTCGCCTTGTCGCGGTTCGCGCCCTTGATGTACTCGCAGGCCCATTTCGTGTAGTTGTCGGTCGGGTAGCCGTCCTGCCACTTCTCCTCGCCGTTGAAGGCCAGCAGTTGCTTCTCGTAGTACGCTCCCGCGTTGTCGGGATGCTTGGGGCGGTTCCAGACAATCTGATAATCCCAGTCGCGGCCGAAGCCGGCATCCGTGCCGGTGTGCCATTTGCCGAGGTGCGCGGTGTGGTAGCCGTTCTTGCGAAAATCGGCGAGCCAGAACGGGCACTGCTTTGGGTCGTAGGTGCTGCCGGGATAGGGGCCTTCCATTCGCATCGACTGGATGCCGTGCGGCTGCCGGCCGGTGAGGAGCGACGCCCGCGAGGGCATGCACCAGCCGCCCAGGTACGCACCGTGGAAGCGGACTCCGGTTTTGGCGAGCGCGTCGAGGTGCGGCGTTTTCACCCACGACCACGATTCCGGGTGACAGCCGACGGTCTTGTAGGACTGGTCGTCCGCGAAGATGAAGAGGATGTTGGGCCGCTTCGCTGCTTCCGCCGCCTGGAGCGGCTTGGGAGCCAGCAGCAGCAACACCATTGAGAGGAGGATGCCGGTAAAGTGTGCTCGCTTCATCGATCGCACCTCTGGTTGAATCGTTTGGTCCGGGTTATAGCGCACGCGGCCCGGAATGAGATCTTCATTGAGACATTCGCCGAGCCGCGCACGAAGTAAGCGGTCGGACGCTCCACTTACTTCGTGCGCGGCTCGGAAGTCTCATTTCGGGCCGCGTGGCGGATACTTTTCGCGCTTCGTCCCAGAGTAGAACACCGGATCTCCTGATCTATTGCTCGCCAATCCGCGCGGTCTGGCCGTCCTTTCGCGAGTGTCATTGATCGATGTCCGAGGTATGATGACCGACAGCGAGCCATTTCGCCGCGTTTCTCCGAGGATACGATCATGAAACTCTGGCCCTGGGGGCTGCTGTCCGGCGCTTCGGCCTTGCTGACGGGCTGCGAGCAGAGCGTGCGCGCCCCGCTGCCGCCGATTGATGCCGCCGTGCCCGCCATCGTCGAAACCGCCACGTTTGCGCTCGGCTGATTCTGGCATCCCGACTCCCAGTTCGGGAGTATTCCCGGCGTCGTCCGCACCCGCGTCGGTTATGCGGGCGGCCGACACCCCGATCCCACCTACCACAACCTTGGCGACCACACGGAATCGTTTCAGCTCGACTTCGACCCGCAACGAGTGACCTACGAGGACCTGCTCGCCCACTTCTGGAAGTCGCACAATCACTGTGTCCGGCCCGGCAGCCGGCAGTACATGTCGGCCGTGTTCTGGCACGATCAACGACAGTACGAGCTAGCGGTGAAGACGCGCGACCGCGCGGCGGCGCTGCTCGGCGCGCCGATTACCACGCAAGTCCTGCCCGTCGGCACGTTCTACCTGGCGGAAGACTATCACCAGAAGTATTTGCTCCGCCGTCGGGGCGACCTGTTCCGCGAGTTCCAGGCGATGTACCCGGACTGGCGCGAACTGACGGAATCCACGGCGGCGGCCAAGGTCAACGGCTACCTGGGCGGTCACGGCAATCAGACGGTGCTGCAACAGGAGATCGCCGGCTTCGGCCTGTCGGAGCGCGGCCAGCAACTATTGCGCGAACGGGTCCGGCCCGAACGGTAGCGCTGCCTGTCGGGTTCGGTGCGGGATTCGGGATGCAGTGGTAAAGAAATCTTGGCTGAGCCGCCAACAATGCCGCCGACCGGGTGTTAGTCAGGGTTAAGGGTGGATGGGCAGTACGACACTTCCGAATATTCCTTGAGGACCGCGCCCCATGATGGCTTCAATCAGCCTGAAGTTGTTCCGGAAACTGGGCCGCCAACCGTTCGCCGTGCTGATTCCCGTCTTTCTGCTGGGCGCGGTCGCCTTGATGGGACAGGAATCGCAGTCCGAATCGCCCTCGACCGCGGAAGCGGCCAAGGCCAAGAACGTGTTCGCGGGCCGGATTCCAGGCTCGGTGCGCGAAGCGCTCTTGAAGGCAGGCGGCGGCAACGAGCGTTCGGAAGCGGCGGTCGCGGCCGGCTTGAAATGGCTGGCGCGACATCAAGCGCTGGACGGCCATTGGGGCATGCACGATTTTCACATCCACGGCAAGTGCAACTGCGCGGGGCCAGGCGGCAATCACGATGTCGCCGGCACCGCTTTCGGCTTGCTGCCCTTCCTGGGCGCGGGCGAAACCCACAAGAGCACGGGCAAGAACAGTATTTACGCCAAGAACGTCGAGCGCGGCCTGAAATGGCTGATCGCCAAGCAGGGGGCTGACGGCGCCTTCAGCGGCAACGGCTACGAGCAGGGCATGGCGACCGTCGCCATCTGCGAAGCCTACGGCATGACGGGCGATCCCTTGCTGAAGGGACCGGCGCAGCGGGCGATCAACTGCTGCGTGGCCTGGCAGCATCAAGCCGGCGGCTTCCGCTACTCGCCGCGGACGCCGGGCGACACCTCCGTCACCGGCTGGTTCGCCCAGGCGCTCAAGACCGGGCAGCTGGCCGGCCTGAACGTGCCCGAGGCCGCCTTCACAGGACTCACCAATTTTCTGGACTCCTGCAGCAACCAGGACGGCAGCGCGTACAGTTATGTCCCGCCCGCGCCCAAGACTGCGCCGGCACCCACGGTGACGGCCATCGGCCTGCTTTCCCGGCAATACCTGGGCTGGGATGCCAAGAACCCCGCCCTGGTCAAGGGACTGAATACTCTCAACAAGCTGCCACCCTCGGACAACTTCAAGCAAATCTACTACTACTTCTACGCGGCCCAGGTGGTGCATCGTCTCTCGGCCGAGCACAAGGACGCCACCGAGCGCTGGAAGGAACAGATGCGCGACTTGTTGATCGACAAGCAGGACCAGGGGACCAACGCCGACCGCCGCGACCAGAACGGCAGCTGGAGCGCGGAAGGCGATGGCTGGGGCGGCCAGATCGGCCGGCTCGGTTACACCTCACTGGCGCTGCTGACCCTGGAAGTCTACTATCGGCACGCTCCCGGCGATGTGAAGGTGGGGGCCGACCAGCAGCCGGAAGCGAAACCCGAGCCGAAGCCGGAGCCCAAACCGGAACCCAAGCCTGTGGGGAACGCGGCAATGGCCGCTCTCCTGAAGGAACTGGCGAACCGCGACAGCGACGCCCGGCTGGCGGCGGTGCAAAAACTGGCGAAGCTCGGAGCGGCCGCCAAGGAGGCGGTGCCGAACCTGACGGCCGCTCTCAAGGACAGCAACGTCGAGGTGCGGACCGGGGCGCAGCAGGCCCTGGAAGCCATCCACGCCGAGGAGGTCGCAGCCCTCGTCAAGCAACTCGGCGACCAGGAGCAGAAGCAGCGGCCGCAGGCAGCCCGCAGGCTGGGCGAGCTGGGAGCGGTTGCCCGGTCGGCCATTCCCGCCCTGGAAGAAGCGATGAAGGACCCGGACCCGCTCGTGCAATTCCTGGCCCGCTCCGCGCTGGGCAAGATCACGGCAGCAGTCAAGGCGTTGAAGTAGGCGAACGCAACGGGTAGGTGCCGCGAGCCGAGCGGCACCGGTTCGGCTCGGCTCGCGGCACCTGCCCGGCGCGGAATGAGAACTTCGCAGAGCCGCGCACGAAGTAAGCGGTAGGCCGCCCCGCTTACTTCGTGCGCGGCTCGGAAGTCTCAGTTCGGCCCGCGTGCAGGATACCCCGCCGCCGGTTGCTCCGCCAGGCGCTGCAGCGCCTTCATGAAGCTCCACAGCTGAACTTTGCCGAACACCTTGAACAACGGCATCAGCAGCCGCATCCACAGCGGCAACGGTTTGCTGCATTTCATCTCAGCCCGATAATCCAGCCGGGTCCGGCCGCCCAGGTCCGCGAGGCGATAATCGACGTGCATGACCGCGCCTTCCGGAAACGTGGGGCCGGTCATTTCAATCCCCAGCTGCTTCGGCTTCTCGTAGGCGGTGATAATACCGTCGTAATCCGCCACCTTTCGGCCTTCCTTGATCTTCATGCGAAACTTCGAGCCGACGATGCCCGGCTGTTCTTCACCGACCGCCTGGGTTTCGAGCAAGCCCTTCATCCATTGCTTCTGCTTCTCCGGTTCCTCCAGAAAGGAGAACAGCCGCTCGGGGGTGCAGGCGAATTCGCGCGTCAATGAGACTTGCATGGGCATATCCTTTCGATAATCGTGGGGCAGGCTCTCAACCCGCGGTGTGAGCTGGCAGGTTGAAAACCTGCCCCACGAACCGCAGGTTGAATAAACTGGTGATGACCCGACTCCGCATTTCCTCGACGTGAGACGCCGCGTTGAAACTGCCATATCCCCTGCTGATGCTGACGTTGCTCGGCCTGGTTTACTTCGGCGACCTGGTCCGCCATCCGGGCCAGGTGCTGTACTCCGACTATTCCGACCTGTTTCCGCTGCACTTGCCCTCGAAGGTCTTCCTGGTCCGCTCCTGGCACGAAACCGGCGAGCTGCCGTTGTGGTGCCCCTGCTACTTTTCGGGGCTGCCCTTCGTCCATGACGTGCAAGTCTCGGCATTCTATCCGCCGCACTGGCCGTTGTTCCTCCTGCCCAACGATGAACACCTGACCGCACGCCTGGGAGCGGCCCTCAGCTGGCTGATCCTGCTGCACGTCCTGGCCGCGGGCTGGTGCATGTACGCCTACGCGCGGGCCAATCACCTGGAGCGCTGGCCCGCGTTTGCCGCCGGCCTGGGCTATATGTTCGCCGGCAAGTGGCTGATTCACGTCCTGCATGCCGGCCATTACAACATGATTCCGCTGGCCTGGCTGCCGTTGGCCGTGCTCTGGCTGGAGCAGGCGATTCGTCGCGGCAGTGTGGTGCGTGCCGTCTGGGCCGGGGCGGCGTATGCGTTCATCATCACCGGGGCCTACCCTTATGTCACGCTGTATGCCGGGCTGTTCCTGGCCCTGTGGACTTTGGGACCGGCGCTGGAACGCGCTGGCTATTTCAGCGATGAACAGCGCTCCGCGCCGCGTACCTGGCGGGCACTGGGCGTCTGGCTGGGCATGGGTATCTGCTGCGCGAGCACAGGCGTCTTGCTGGGCGCGGTGCAGCTGTTGCCGAGCCTCGAAGGTTCGGGCCAGGCGACGCGCAGCCTGGGGGTGTCCGCTTCCGCGGAGTTGTTCCGCGCCGGCCTGGAATCGCTGTTCACCCTGACCGGCCGGGCCAGCGTTCATAACGAAGGCTGGTGGGACTACGAAGGCGGCATCGGGTTGCTCTGGCTGGCCCTGGCGGTCTGC
>JAGVLI010000714.1 GCA_020054355.1 Planctomycetales bacterium
AGCGTCACGGCGCTGGGCAGATAGCCGTTGCCCCGGTGGACCTTGCGCACCACCGCGCCGAGCGACGGCCAGTCGTTCGGCGCTCCCGGCTTGGCGTTTTCGACGCCCACCGGCGCGTGGGGAAAGCCAGTCGTCATGTAGTAGCCGCTGGACGAGTGAGCGTTGTCGTTGGTTTGCATGGCCCGCAGCACGGCAATCTTCTCGGTAAGCTTGGCCGTCTTCGGCATCAGTTCGCCGACGTGCAAACCTGGCGTGGCCGACTGGATGGGCTTCAGGTCGCCGCGAATTTCCGCTGGAGCGTCCGGCTTGGGGTCCCAGGTTTCCTGCTGCGGCGGAGCGCCCAGGAAGAAGAGGACGATGCAGGCTTTCGCCTTCTTACGTGTTTCGGGTAGCGGAGTGGCCGCCTGCGCCCGCTGCGCTTGCAGCAGCGCGGGCATGGTCAAACCGAGGGTGCCCAGGCCGCCGACGTGCAGCCAATCGCGCCGCGTCAGGCCGTCGCACAGGCGGGCGCCTCGATCTTGGATGGAGAGCATGGTAGGTTCTCCCCGTTCAGCCCCAGGTAGGAATGGGTGAGGCTCAAGGTTGGTTAGGAGTCCTTCTGATTTCCCTCTCCCGCCAGGGGAGAGGGGCGTCTTGTTATGAGTCTTTCAGTTTCATTTGCTTCCGCAGGTTAGTCAACACGGAATCCAGGTGGTCGCGCATGGCCTTTTCCGCGGCATCCGGATCGTGCGCAGCCAGCGCCCGGACGATGGCGAGGTGCCCGCGAAACGTCACTTCGGGATCGCGCCGCCGGCTCGGGCCGCACTCCACGATGCTGGCCATGACGAATTCTTGGACGACTTCCATCACGCTGATCATCATCTCGTTGCCGGTCAGGTCCACGATCTGGCGATGAAAGCGGAAGTCGATGCGATAGGCTTCCTGCGGTTCCAGGCTGCTGTCGCGGATTTCCTCGACCAGCGTTTCCAGCTCGGCGATGTCCTCCGGCGTGGCGTTCAGCGCAGCGCTGCGAACGGCGTCGCACTCGATCGCCCGGCGAAACTCGGTGAACTTGACCAGCTCGCGCGGCGACAGCGTCAGGGCGGAGCGCACCAGGTTGATGCTGTTCATCAACCCACCGCGCTCGCTGACGAACATGCCCCGGCTGCCTTGCACCGATACCAAGCCTAGCATTTCCAGCCGGCCGATGGCTTCCCGCAGGACGGTTCGGCTGACTTGCAACTGCTTGACAAGTTCCGCTTCCGTGGGCAGCCGTTCGCCCGGCCCCAGCTGGCCATCGACGATGACCGACCGGATGCGCTCGACCACATCATCCACCAGCGACTTGCGTTTGACCGGGGTGATCTTGACCATCGTTCGCCCACCGTGAGCCGCTTGCGGCTTCGCAACTCAGAGTACGACCATCACTTCATCAGACCATCGTACAATGGAGCGCGGCCCTGTCAAGAAGAAATTTCGCGGAGGACGAATCGATATACTGACGCTTGTCGGCGACCATTGGTAACTCAGCACTGGAGTCCGCTGCCATGCCCCCGCTGCTGGTCCTGGGCACGCGCAATCGCAAGAAACGCCAGGAAATCGTGGAAATCCTGGGCGGCCTCGGCCTGGAGTTCGGCGACCTGACCGAGTATCCCCAAGCCCCGGAAGTGGAAGAGGACGGCGATACCTTCGAGGCCAACGCCCGCAAAAAAGCCTCCGAGACGGCCAAGGCGCTCGGGCAATGGGTGCTGGGCGAGGATAGCGGCTTGGTGGTGCCAGGACTGAACGGCCGGCCGGGCGTTTACTCGGCACGGTACGCAGGGAAGCAAGGCGACGACGAGGCCAACAACGACCGCTTGCTCGCCGAGTTGAAGCCGTTGCCCGACGACCGCCGCGCGGCCTACTACGTTTGCACGGCCGCCCTAGCTGATCCAACGGGAGAAGTGAAAGCCGTGGTGGAAGGCCGCTGTCACGGCACGATCATCGCGGAGCGGCGCGGCACCGGCGGCTTCGGCTACGATCCGCTCTTTCTGATTCCGGAATTCCACCAAACCTTCGGCGAGCTGAGCGCGCGGGTGAA
This sequence comes from Planctomycetales bacterium, assembly GCA_020054355.1. GTDB lineage: Bacteria > Planctomycetota > Planctomycetia > Gemmatales > Gemmataceae > JAGVLI01. Next base: position 2,060 of record JAGVLI010000714.1, read on the forward strand.
GCACGCCCTGAGCCACCGGGCGCGGGCATTGGAGCGGTTGCGGCCGGTGTTGCGGCAATTCCTGACTACCGAACACGCCCGATAGGTTCAGCACTCCAGACGGGTCAAGCGGGCGCGCAGCGGTGATTGCATCAGGGCGTCGAGACCCTCTCGGCCAATGGAGTTCTCGCGCAGGTCTAATTCACGAAGGGCCTGGAGTTGCGGGGAATTCGCCAAGGCTCGAGCATCGCTGTCAACCAGCAGGTTCTTCGCTAAGATCAGCCGACGCAAACGCGGCAGGTTCGTCGAACTGACCAGGATCGGGATCGCGCTGCGGCCCAAATTGTTGTCCGTCAGATCGAGCACTTCCAGGTTCTGCAAGTAGCGCGAGCCAGCCAGTGCTTGAACTCCCGGTTGGCCCAAACTCTGGCCGTTCAGGGTGAGCGACCGCAGGTTCGTGATCCTGGGCGACTCGGCAAGAATCCGCGCGCCCGCTCCACCCATGCGCTCACCGGCCAACGTCAGGCGACGAACCTCTGTCAGTTGCTTGGTGCTTGCCACGATCTTCACGCCCGGCCAACCTTCGACACGAATGCGAAACGCCGCGGTCGGCGCTGCCAGCAACATGTCACCGGCATGGCTGGCAAACTGCGCCGCCTCCATTTCCAGCTCGTCGATCAACCCGCGCGCAAACTTCCAACTCGTCACCAACGGACGAAGCGCGCTCGTCCAGCGGCTTTCATGTTCCTGGAGAATCGTGCGCGCCAGGCAATCGTGTTGGACCCAGGCTGATTCCGAAATTGACAGCTGATCTCGCTCGATCTGTGTGCGAATCAAGGTCGCTCGCTCAGCCTGGCCCTGATCGTCCAGCCAGTCCGCATAAATAAGGCGGATCTCGTCATCCTCCCAGCGATCGCGGATTTCGGCAAGCAGGCCTGCTTCGGTCAACTGCCGATCACTGGGGGTCGCGCGCGGCATCTGCGCGGTCCGGGGTTCCTTTCCGGGAGAAGCCCACTGAAAATCACCGCAGGCGGGGTCATTGCAGGTTAGGAACAGCCGGCCCTGGTTGTTGCCTGCTTTGCGAACTCGGTCCGCGCGTCGGCCCTTCCCGCACCGAGGACAGGGGGTGGCGCCAGCCTGCAGACGCTCCAGTTCCGAGTCGGCTGTGGCCGGGGCAGAAAGCCAGGTAAAAAAACCGCAATGTCGGCACTTGGCGAAGAAACGGTCCAGGTTCGGCCCTGCTTTTTGCACTTGGTGGGCGGTGAGGGTGCCCTTTTTCTGACAACCATCGCAGATGGCCGTGATGACGTAACGCCGGGCATGGTCAAGATTGGTGAGCGTGATGTTCATAAGCCCTCCTAGGTAGTTGGGAGGGAAAAAGTAGCATCCGGCCAACATCATTGCCAGCTGCGTAGTGATGGAGCGGCTGCTAGCGCTCAGCGAAAACCCGCCCTATCGCAGCGCATCCTGGCCCGCGCGATGCTCGACGGCGAGCGGCGTCAGCACCGTTTCGAGTTGGTCGATCAGCTGTGCCAGCTGACCCAGTGCCTGGGACGCTCCGCCCAGGTTCCCGGCCCGCGCCATTTTTTCCAGGGCAGCGGCGGCCTCCGCGGCCGCCAGGGCATGGAACACGCCGAGGCTGGACTTCAGCTTGTGGGCCGAGCGTTCGACGTGCGGCGCGTTCCGCTCGGCGACGGCCTGGCGCAATTCCGCCAGCTGACGAGGCCCATCCACCAGGAAGATGGCTGCGAGCTGGTTCAGCAATTCCCGGTCGTCCGCGAAGGCCTGAAGCAATTCTTCCGCATTCCCATTGCGCTGCGCAGCGACTGCGGGAGCCGGGCGGGCTTTCGCCAGCGACTCGACCGTGGCCGTCAGCTCGCTGGCCTGCACCGGCTTGGCGAGGTAGCCGTCCATGCCCGCGGCCAGGTAACGTTCGCGGTCGCCGACCATCGCGTTGGCCGTCAAGGCGACGATTGGGATGTGGCCGCCGGTCGCTTTTTCGCGCTCGCGGATCAGGGACGTGGCCTCGACGCCGCCCATTTCCGGCATCTGGATGTCCATGAGGATCAGATCGAACGGCTGGCTTTCCCAGGCGGCGAGGGCATCCCGACCATTGGCGACGACCGCGACGATGTGCCCCCGCTTCTGCAACTGGCGAGTGACCAGGACCTGGTTGACCGGCGTATCCTCGGCCAGCAAGACGCGCAGCGGCGCCGCGGCCGGTTGTGGTCGGGCTGGAGCAGCTGTCACCGGCGGCGGCTCCGCAACGTCGAGCGCGGCCTTGAGGGCCTGGAACAGGTCGTGCTGCGTCACCGGCTTGACCAGGTACTTCTGGACCCCCAGTTCCCGGCAGCGCGCGGAGTCGCTCTGGTGGCCGGCCGACGACAGCATCATGATCGTCATGCCCTGAAATTCGGGCGTCTGAAGGATCTTTTCGGCCAGCATGAAGCCATCCATGTCCGGCATGTGCGCGTCCAGCAGGACGAGGGCAAAGGGGGCTGCGGCATGCAAGCCGTCCCGGAGCGCCGTCAGGGCTGCGGGACCGCTTTCGACTGCCGTGACCTGCATGCCCCATTGCCCCAGCATCTCCTGCAAGATGCGCCGGTTCGTGGCATTGTCGTCCACGATCAGCACCTTGCTGCTGCGCAGCTGGACGTTCTTGGCCCCCGGCCACTTGATGCGCGATCCCTTCTGCAGGCCGAATCGGGCCGTGAAATGAAAAGTGCTGCCTTGGCCCGGCGCGCTCTCGAACCAGAGCCGGCCGCCCATCAGTCCGACCAGCTGCGTGCTGATGGTCAGGCCCAGGCCGGTGCCGCCATACTTGCGCGTGGTGGAGCCGTCCGCCTGGGTGAAGGGCTGCAGCACGAGCTGTTGCTTCTCCGGCGGGATGCCGACCCCGGTATCGCGGACGGTGAAATGGAGCGCGCCCGGGTCGGCTTGCTCCGGGTCCGTTTCCACCTCGATGACCACTTCGCCGCGCTCGGTGAACTTGACGGCGTTGGCCACGAGGTTGACCAGCACTTGCCGCAAGCGGCCGGGGTCGCCGACCAGGCCGTCGGCCACGGTCGGCGCGATGCGCAGGGCCAGCTCCAGTCCTTTCTGGTCGGCTTTCGGCCCGAGGGTATGCAGCGCCTGGCCCAGTTCGTCGCGCAGGCTGAAATCGATGGCCTCCAGGGTGAGCTTCCGCGCCTCGATCTTGGAGAAGTCGAGAATGTCGTTGATGATCGTCAGCAGGGAATTCGCGCAGTTCGACACCGTCTGCGCGAACTCGCGCTGCTCCGGGGACAGCGGCGTCTCCAGCAGCAGTTCGGTCATGCCGAGGACGCCGTTCATGGGCGTGCGAATTTCGTGGCTCATGTTGGCCAGGAACTGGCTCTTGGCCACGCTGGCCGCCAGTGCTTCCTGGGTCTTGATTTCCAGCGCGCGGGTGCGCTCGGCGACCAGTTCCTCCAGGTGCTCGCGATGGTCTTTCAGTTCGGCGTCGCGCTTCTGGATTTGCTCCAGCATGGAATTGAAGCCGTCGAACAGCACGCCGACTTCGTCCTGGCTGGCTTTCACGACCCGCAGGGAATAGTCCTGGGTGGCCGAGACGGTCTGGGTGGCGGCGGCCAGGCGC
>JAGVLI010000852.1 GCA_020054355.1 Planctomycetales bacterium
CGCCGAAGTGGGCGATGCCCCGCAAGGCGCCCTGCCCATGATGCCGGTCTGGCCCCAGGCCATGCCGCAGGCGATGCCGATGCAGATGATGCGGCCGGTCGTGTTCCAGCCGAACTACGGCCCCGCTTACTATCCGCAACCGGCCTACTACCCGATGCCCGGCATGGGCATGCCGCAGATGCAGCCGATGCAGGCCATGCCGCCGATGCAGCGCGGTTGGTAAGCCAGACGGCTGTTCGACCGAACTTCCCGACGACTCGCCGGTTTACCGCCGGCGAGTCGTTGTCCGTTGAGCGCCTGCCGGTTTCCTATCCCTTCACCTGGAAGATCGCCTCGATCTCCACCGGGATGCCGCCCGGCAGCGCGGCCATGCCCACGGCGCTGCGGGCGCCCTTGCCCGCCTGCTCGCCGAAAACTTCCACCATCAGGTCGCTGAAGCCGTTGATGACCGCCGGCTGCTGCCGGAAGTCCGGCGTGCAGTTGACCATGCCGAGCGTCTTTACCAGTCGCACCACCTTGTTCAGGCTCCCCAGCTCGGCCCGCACCACGCTCAGGGTCCGCAGGCCGATATCGCGGGCGGCCGCCTGGCCTTGCTTGACTTCCATATCCTGACCGAGTTTGCCCACGCTCGGTTTGCCGTCAATCGGGCCGGGACCGTGCCCCGAAACGAACAGTAACTCGCCGACGCGCACCGCCGGCACCAGCGTGTTGGTCGATTTCTGCATGGCCGGCAGCTCCAGCTTCAGCTTCTTGAGCTGCGCCTCGGCGTCGTGCGTCGGCTGCTTGTCCTGCGCGTCGGCACGTTCGCGGGAGAAGAACCAGCCGGGCAGCAGCAGGCCGCCGGCCGCGCCGACCGTAATCAGGCCGCATTGTTCCAGGAAGCGCCGGCGATCGATGTGCGGACTCATGACGAAAGCTCCTCGAAGGATGCACGGAAAAACAGCCGACATTTCATCGCCCGGCCGGGCATTCCGCAACTCAAAAGAACGCCGGGAAAAAGTTGGTCCGACCGGGCTGCCGCCGGTACGATGCTGGACGCCGCTCCCACCCGGAGAAACTCTCATGCATCGGAACCTGAAGGAAATGACGGACTATCTGCGCGGCATCGGCATCGACGCCGTGGCCCACACCAACAAGACGTACCTGGCGCACCTGGTCGGCGTCTATCGCGACCTGGAACGCTGGCAGGCCTCCGACGATGTCTGCCGGGCTGGATTGTTCCACTCGATCTACGGCACCGAGCTGTTTCAAGGCTTCAAGCTGCCCTTCGAGCGCCGCGCCGAGCTGCGCCAGCTGATCGGCGAGCGCGCCGAACTGCTGGCCTATGTCAACTGCGTGATGGACCGCGCGTCCTTCGACCTCGGCCTGGAACAGCCGGACGGGCCGTACCGCATCCGCAACCGGGTCACCGACGAAACCATCGAGCTGTCGCGCGCCGACTACGACGACCTGTGCCGGGTCCACCTGTGCGACTGGGCCGAGCAGCTGCCGCGCTCCCAGCGCTGGGACTATCGGCAGTCGGCCTATCGCCGGATGGCCGAACGGCTGGGCGGGGTGGCACTGGCTGCCTACCGGCAAGTGCGGGCGCTGGAAGGGCAGCAGGTCCCGGGATAGTCCCGCCGCTGGCGGTTTCGCACGCCGCCCTCTCGTTGCATTTCATTTCACGGACACCCCCCTCCGCTGTCTCAATGAAATTCGATAATGATTAGTAAACACTAATCTCAATGGTGCAAGCCGCCTTGTGGTCCTGGACGAAAATTCCGCCTCCGGGCGAAATTCCCTCCGGACTTTCGACGATGGGCTTGCGAGTCCGCGCGCCGGCACGGCAGGAACGGTCGTTGAGACGTTGCCTTTCGCCCCGACAATAATTCTGAAAATCCGGGTCCGGTTGCGGTGGTTCCGTTCGTTGACTTCTGGGAACCGTCAATTTCCGTCGTCAAGAAGGGTTTGAGCCATGGTCCGGCGAACTTCTCCCCACCGCAAACCCCGATCCGGCGTGGCGGCGGTCGAACTGGCCGTCTTGCTGGTGCCGCTGCTCATCTTCTGGCTCTGCGTCATCGAACTGGCCCGCATGATCCAGGTCGATCAGATCGTCACCAGCGCTACCCGCGACGCCGCGCGCACGGCCGCGGTCGGCTACAGCATCCGGACCGATCCGGCCGACCCCACCAACCAGATCCACTATTCCGTCGTGCGGAATAAGGTCGATGCCCCGGCTGCCGGGACCGTGGCTACCTCGATCGAGGAAGTGGTCAAGGGCCACCTGGCGGCGCATAACATCAAGACCGATTCCGGCGTGGTCATCGAGTTCGAGTTTACCACGCCGCAGGCGCCGGCCCCCGCGCCCTTGCGCACCACTCCGCCGCAACCGTATCAAGGCGTCAAGACCGACCGGTTCCGCTTAAGGGTCCTGGTGCCTTACGCCAATTTCCGCTGGTTGAGCATCACCGGCTCGATGGGTTCCGACGTCGCGTGCGAAGTCCGCTGGCAGATGCTCGTGGATGATACGTTCAGCATCAACGAAAACATTCCCGGCTGGAGCGGCAGTTGACCGGAGCCGGACCGCTGGACGACAGTCGATTGAGCAGCAGTGCTGGACCTGGGATCGGACTGGAGAGAACGGCCATGAGAACCTTGCCCGCAAAGCACCCGTGTCGGCGGCGGAACGGCGCGGCCGCCGTGGAATTCGCCGTCGTCGCGCCCGTGGTGATCCTCCTCTTGATGGGGATCTTCGAGTACGGCCGCTTCGGCTTCACGATGGCCACCTGCACCGGCGCCGCCCGCGACGCCGCCCGCTACGCGGCCGTCCATACCAGCGACAAGACCTCGACCGACGTGTTCGCGATCCTCGACAACCGGATGGGCCCCGCCAAGAGCCAGGTCAGGAACTACAACGCCGCCGGCAACCGCAAGGTCTACTGGGTGGACCCGACCGAGTTCGCGAAAACGCCCCCGGTCGTCCAGCCCAAGAACCCCGGCAATGTGGAAGACTGGAAGAACACGCCCTTCGGGGACAAGGTGGCCGTCGAAATCAACGGCACCTTCCATCCGGTCATGGCCACCATCCTGCGGGCGCCCGCGTCCTTCACGCTCAAGATTCGCGAGATGGTGACCTGCGAGGCCAATTGACCGACCCCGCGGGGCAGGCGCGGGACTCCGTCCATCGCCTCGAAACACGACACTGGACCGGTCGGACGCTCGTCCTGCCTGTCCCACCCGGTTCCGACGGATTCGCTCTGATGAAAGGGTGACCAACCATGCTTCTGGCCAAGCCACTGCAAAACGCACGCCGCCGGGCGGCGGTCCTGCCCATGGTGACCATTTGCCTGATCGCCCTGGTCGGCTGTATGGCCCTGGCGGTCGATATCGGCTTGATCGCCGACGCCCGCGCCGAGCTCCAGGACCATGTGGACGCCGCCGTGCTGGCCGCCACCCGCGACCTGGACGGCGTGTCGGTGAACAACAACAAGACCGTTGCCGAGGACACCGCCAAGGCCATCGTCGCGTCGAACCAGATGTTCGGCAAGACCTTGAGTTCGGCCATGGTGGCCGGCGGCGGCAACGTCAAGAGCCTGGACATCGGCGTCTACCGCTACAACGACACGGTCGGGGTCAAGAAGTTCGAGCCCAAGTACGAGGCCCCCCTGGCCGGCGAGAACTACAGCCTCTGCAAGATGGAATTGCAGATGGACCAGCCGCTCTTTTTCGCCCGCATCTTCGGCATGACCAAGCAGACGCTGGTTACCCAGGCCATCGCCGTCCACCGGCCGCGCGACATCTCGATCGTCCTCGATTTCTCCGGGTCCATGGTCTTCGCCAGCCGCAACTCGCTGCGCATGAACAACAACTACGATAACACCCCTAACTTTTCCCCACCCGCCCCCGACCGTGTTTCGCAGAATGCGGACCCCAATTTTCCGCGCTTCGGGCCCTGGTCCATCTTTCCCAAGGATAACCCGGCGGCGCCGAGCGCGGGGACCAGTCCGATCAGCCCGATGCAATCCGTCAAGTTCATCGTGGACAGCGGCGGCGGCTATAGCTATGGACCGGCCAACATCACCTACACGACGTCTTCCGGGCCGCCCATGGTGCTCGACTTCGTCGTGAAGAACGGCACGGACTTCAGCGTCAAGGCCTGGGGGAACGACGCCGCCACCTACGGGGTCGGGCGCGAAACCCCCACCATCGCTTCCTACACCCTGACCACGAACACCTTGACCACGAGCGCGGGCCGCCCGACCGTCCTGCCCGCCCCGGCGGAAATCGCCAACCAGAATGTCGCGGGCTGGGACACCGCGAAGTTCGGCGACAAGTTCCCGCTGAAAGTGATGACTCCCTCGGCCGCCCCTGCCGGCCTGGACGCCAACCCGGACGATTTCGCCTGTAACGCCCGCGAATACGTCAACTTCATCATCGCGAACCGGGTTGCGTTGGCCAGCGATTCGCGGCTCTTTCCCATCGATCCTACCTCCACCAGCACGGCAATGGGCACCATGAACTGGTTTAATGGTACCAGCGCTTTTATCGGTACGAAGACTGATTTCGTGGCGACAGACTTTACTGGCGACCCGGGAAGAAACCTCCATCATCGTGGCTTCCAGTCGTACGGCTACGGCCCCGATTTCAAGGGCTTCACCATGGGGCCTGGCTACTACGGCAAGACCTTCTACATGTGGCCGCCCGACCCGCGCCCCGCTTTCGACTGGCGCAAGCGTTTCTTCAACAATGACAACAACGGCAACATCAACGAACGCATCTGGCAGAGCAACGGCGCCCGCAGCACGATCGCGACCGGCGATGTCGATTACGACGCCATCCTGGCCTGGATCAAGTCCGGTCCGAAGGTGTTCCCGGACAATCTGCGCTGCGGCCGCGTGCTCTACTACGACCAGATCCCCAGCTCGATCCCCAGCTCGGGTCTGAGCGCCGACGAGCGATTCTGGAAGGAGTACATCGACTACGTGGTCGGTGCGGGAAGTTACGCGCCTTTTAGGAAGATGTACTCCGTGAGTGCGTCTAACACCCACAACAGCCGGAAATACGGCGGCTCGACCGCCCCCGACCCGGCCATTGACACCAACGACCTGACCACTCCTTACAACATGAGCTACCTCGACAACCCGATCCACCCGAGGGCGCATTTCTGGTTCGGGCCGCTGACCATGATCGACTTCCTGCTGCCTTACACCGGCGCGTTCGGCGAAGGCATGATCTCGGGGTCCCACCACGAGGCGCAGACCTGGCAGGTCAAGGCCGGCGTCCAGTCGGCGCTCGACGACATCAAGAAGAACCGTCCCAACGATACGGCCAATCTGATCTTCTTCTCCCATCTGAACCAGTACGTGAATCCGAAGTCGAGTTTGACCGACAAGTACGATGACTTGAAGAAGCTCCTCTGGTTTCCTTCCGACATCGGCGGCCCACCCGCGACCTATCTCAGCAACAGTTCGGCTGAAATACGTCCGTACACGAGCAGCTGGGGCGCCTTTGGCACCGCGAACATTCCGCGCGGCGAGGGTGGCACCTGTCCCCACCAGGGCTTCCGGGTGGCCTTCAACCAGTTTTCCTCCAACGCCGCGGCGCCCAGCAGCAGCGGCATTGGCCGGAACACGGCGGGCAAGATGCTGATCTTCGAGACGGATGGCGTGCCGAACCGGTATGTCTCTAGCAACGATGACACCAATTTCGTGTCGAGCACGCTCAATAACAGCTACTATAGCTCGATCGGCTTGTCCAACAGCACCAACTTGACCCCTGCCACGGCCGGGGCTCCGTGCATTGCCGCGGTGAACAAGATGCGGAACACCACATACGGCTTTGGCGCCAAGTGCAAGGTCCATGGCCTGGTCTTCGGCGACCTCGTCGAATTGCCGCTGTCCGGCGCGGGACAAAACGCACTGAACTTCATGGCTGACGTGCAAAACGCTGGCGGCACGGGCATGGTCGGCAGCGGTGCCACCCGTTCGATTCAGGACTTCAAGATCATCCGGGGGGATTATCAGACGCGCATCGCCAACCTGCGCACGGCTTTCGAGAAGATCATGCAGAGCGACGTGCAGCTGGCGCTGATCGATTGAGGACCAGTGCCGCGCCGCTTTCGCGAACCCAAGCCCGTTTTCCTCCTGGAAAACGGGCTTTCTTTTCCTGGTCTCAGCTCAGCATGGGTGCTGGCCGAACCGCGTAGGGTCCGCTGTGCGGACCATTGAGCGACCGATTTTGCAACGATCAATGGTCCGCACAGCGGACCCTACGCGGTTCTGTTCGACCGCATTAACCGAAGGGACCGTCCGTGCCGCCCGCCGCCGTCTTCGAGCGCGTCAGCAAGTTCTACAAGACCGGCTTGTTCGGCCGGGGCCGGATCCACGCGGTCCGCGAGGTCAGCTTCGCCGTCGAGCGCGGCGAGGTCTTCGGCCTGCTCGGCCCCAACCGCGCCGGCAAGACCACGCTGGTGAAGATGCTGCTCTCGCTGTGCAAGCCGACCTCGGGCCGGATCGTCCGGCTGGAACA
>JAGVLI010000110.1 GCA_020054355.1 Planctomycetales bacterium
CGTTCCACCCAGCCGCGCAGCCAGTAACGGCTCAACACGAAGGCCAGGCTGGCGCCTGCCGTGGAAGCGCAGCTGACCAGCAGCAGGGCCGGCCAGCGGCCGAAGAGAAAGCCGCCGGTCATCGTCAGGGCCGGGGTGATCGGCAATGCCAGGGCCGCAGCGCTTACATAGACGATCAGGAAGATCAAGCCGCTGAGGACGGGTTGCTCCACCACGAAGGCTTCCAGTTCCGCTCGGCGCTCCTGCAGCGCTTCCCAGGAGAAATCCTCGCGGGGACCGCAGGCGTAGAGCGAGGCAACGGCCAAGGCAAAGACAGCCAAGAGCAGCCAGCGCCGCCAGGTCCGGTCGTCGGGCGCTATGGGGATTGCCGGCTCCATGAAACCTCACCCGCCGATTGAATCGTGACCGCTACAGCAGTCAGGAACCATCCAGCTGTTCCAGCCCTTACAAAGCGCAAAGTTACCGGGAAATCTGGCTGGCTTCCTGGCCGGTGCGCTTGCCGGCCGCCGGCCCATCGGGTAGTTTTGGTTGCTGTCGAAACCGTCCGGAACAACGAGCTTCGAGGTAGTGGCTGGACGACGCTCGCGGTGAGTGGTCGTCTCGCGCTGGGAGCCACTACCTCGATTTTTCTTTTTTCCGAGCCAAAAGACAAGCCCACGGGTTGCTGCCCGTGGGCTTTTTGCTTGCGCCGTCTGTTTGCGAAGCCGCCGGCGGCCGCTATCCCGGTTCGAGGTGACGGGCGGCGCTCAGCGGCTTGAACGCTTTCAGCACCAGCACCCGGCCCATGATTCGCTCCAGCAACGGCAACGGCGCCCAGCGCCACATGTGGGGCACTTCCGAGCGGCGCAGATGCCGTTGGTAGATGCGATGCTCGCTGAACCGGCCGAACATGGCCCGCAAGCTGCGGCCCGTGAAGCGGACGGCCGGTGTGTCCGCCGTTTTCCGCCGGCCCAGCAGCCAGCGCCGCCAGGGAAAGCAGACGTGGAACCAGTAATCCACGTCGCGCCGGGCGGAAGTCACGGCCAGCACCTTGCCGCCTGGCTTGAGGACGCGATAAATTTCGTCGATGACCGCGGCCGGGTTCTCCACTTCATGCAGCAGACTGCTGACGCAGGCCACGTCGATCGAGGAGCTTTCCAGCGGCAGAGCGTCGAAGTGCGTATGCAGGAAACGGCCGGGCAGGCTGCGCACCTCGAAATTGCGGCGAATCAACGTCAGCTGTTCCGGCGATGGGCTGCACACGACCACCGCGGCCCCGTGCCGGGCGTATTGCAGCCAGTCGGTCCCCAGGCCGTGTCCCAGGCCGAGCAGCGTTTCGCCGGAATGCTTGGCGAACTCCAGCAGCTTGGGAATCCAGCGGGCATGCCGGCCATGGCGCTGGTTTTCGATGTCCAGGAACCACTGCAAGGTGTACGGCTCGGCGATTTCCTCCGGGCGCGTGGCGACGCTGTACGGTTTCAGCGATTCGCAGGCATAGAGCCGATCCGCGAACTCGGCCGGATGATGCGGCCCGGCCGCGATCCGGCTGCGGACCGGTTCGAGGAGGTCCTGGGCCAGGGCGGTGGTCCAGCCGTTCCACACTTGAACTTTACTGGGGTAGGAGCCTTCCATGCCTGTCCCTGTCCCCCGGCCGTTGCCGGAATTATGCTGACCGCCGGCGCACCGGCTGCGTGGTCCTATCGGGCGGGCATAGCGGATTGCCCAGCGCGAATCAAGTCGGGGTTGTCGGTCGCCTGCGGCGCGCTTGCCGACAGCGCCCGAATTTCCGAAGATGCCCAGTCGACGGCTGCCGACCAAGTGTCCGGCGGCACGCCGCGGATTTTCCCGCTCTTGGAGATTCCCATGCGTATCGGTTTATGGTTCGGTCTGCTTCTATGTTCCGCATTGGCCACTGCGGCCGAGCCACCGGACCAGGCCAAGCAAATCGGCCAGGTGCTGGACGACTGGCACCAGGCAGCGGCGACGGCGAAGCTCGACCGCTACTTCGGACACTTCACCGCCGACGCCGTCTTCTTCGGCACTGATGCCACCGAACGCTGGACCCGCGACGAGTTTCGCAAGTACGCCAAACCGCACTTCGACAAGGGCAAGGCCTGGACCTTCAAGGCCACCCGAAGAAATGTCGCTTTTGGTAAGGACGGCGCCACCGCCTGGTTCGATGAAATGCTGGAGACGCCCCATCTCGGTCCGGCCCGTGGGACCGGCGTGATGGTCCTGGAAGGCGGCAGCTGGAAGATCGCCCAGTACCATCTGTGCGTGCCGATCCCCAATGAGGTTTTCGATCAGGTGAAGAAAATTATCGAAAAAGCACCAAAAGGTAAGGAATAAACGGCCGTGGGCAGGGGTCATTCCGCCTTTTTTGCCTGGTTTGAACTTCACTGAAAAGACGGACGTATTATTAAATGGTAATACGGCGCAAGTCAGGTGGGTTGCACCATTCAACTATTGTGGAGGGAACCGCTCTTTTTCGCCAGTTTTGCAACCCGAACCGCCCCAGAGAAGAGAAGAGCCATGAAGATACTCTCCGTCTCCTTCCGGCTGGCGACGCTGCTGGTGCTCAGTGCGTTGCTCATTCCGGATACTCCAGTCGCCGCCGATGACGCCGCCGTCCCGGAAGACGGCATCGAAGTCCTGGCGCGTGGCCCCGTTCACGAAGCCTTCGCCGATCCCGGCGCGCAGCAAGCGAAACCGTCCACGATCATTCCCAAGCAGCCGCCCAAGGACATCGAGGAACTGCCGCCGGAACAGAAGCCGGAAGGCAATAACGTGCAGTGGATCAGCGGCTTCTGGGCTTTCGACGACGAGTCCCAGGATTTCATCTGGGTCAGCGGCTTCTGGCGCGACATTCCGCCGGGCCGCCAGTGGATGCCCGGTTACTGGACCCGGCTGGCCGACGGCTGGCAGTGGGTGCCGGGCTTCTGGGTGGAGGCGGGCCAGAAGGAAATGCAGTTCCTGCCGCAGCCGCCGGCGTCGCTGGATAATGGACCTTCGGTGCCTCAACCCGGCGACAACTATTCCTACGCCCCCGGCAGCTGGGTCTACCGGGAAAACCGCTACCTTTGGAGTCCGGGCATCTGGCAGGCGTATTCGCCTAACTGGGTCTGGTGCCCAGGCCGGTACGTCTGGACGCCCTCCGGGTATTTGTACCTGAACGGGTACTACGACTATCCGCTGGAGGATCGGGGCTTGCTCTTCGCCCCGATCAGTTTCAATCGGCCGCTGTGGAACAATCCGGGCTGGGGCTATCGGCCGCACTGGTCGATCCGCACCGCCGCGCTGCTCAGCTGCTTGTGGGCGAGGCCGAACTACGGCAGCTACTGGTTCGGGGACTACTTCGGCGCTCGCTACGACCGCCTGGGGTTCCGGCCCTGGTACGATAACCGCTGGGGCGGACGCCACGGCTACGATCCGCTTTACAGCCACTATCGCCAGCGGAACCGCAACGATGGCCGCTGGGACAACGATCTGCGCTCGTCCTACGCCGACCGCCGCGCGGGCAACGCCGAGT
>JAGVLI010001067.1 GCA_020054355.1 Planctomycetales bacterium
ACGCACACCATCGTCATGGAATACAGCGGCGATTTCAACTTCCTGGGCAGCATCTCGGCGCCGCTGATCCAGGAAATCGTGCCGCCGCCGGAGAGTCCGGGCGCGCCGCTGACGGCGGAGCAACAGGCGGTCGGCTTGTTCTTCGCGCAGTCCAGCTGAAAACCGCCAGCCAACCGAAGGCGGGGGGCAGCTGACCGCTGGGGCGCGTCTTGGCCAGCATCAACGCGGTCGGGCGATCCGTGCCATCTTCCTGAATTTTGGCCACGGATCGCCCGGCGAGCGTGAGCAGCGAGGGGCACGGCGCGGCGATTGCCCGCTGTCGATCCCTGCCCATCGCAAGAATCCGATCGCGCTAACACGCAACTGTGGAGGCCGTCTTTCGCTGGCGCGCCGCCCGCTCCGCGATTTCTTTGTTGACCATTTCACTGCCCGGTTCCCATAATAACCCCAGGACATAACCGTTGACCGAACGTACGGTCAGACGCGAACCATCCTTCCGCCTGGATTTGCCAGGCCGAAGCCTCCCCTGGGGAGCAGGTTCGCGCTGTCTTTGGTTGCTTTACTATTACTTTTGCATCGAGGTCCGTGGCTGCTTCCGCCCTGAACGGTTGACGTTGGATCGACCGGCCGCGCGACCTGCGATGACCGCCACACATGGTTCCACACACTGCCGCCCTCGAGACTTTCATGATTCTTCTCTGGTTGCTGTGCGTGGGTCTGGCGCTGGGAGGCATGGCTGGGGCGTTCTGGTATCGCCAGACGCTCGCCTGCCGATGGCTTCAAGTTGCACGGGCGCCGGCGCCGCAGCGCGGCCCCGACTGGCAGCGGGATTGCTTAGCTCACAGACCGGGCGCTCACCCCGATCTTTTGTGGATATCCCCTCGTCGGAGGCCCAGCCAGGGTCCTCCGCCCAGTCCTCCCGCGCCTTGACGACCGCCTCCCTGCTCGGACCGGAAGCTGAGCAGTCCGAAGTTCCCCGCCCTGACCGCCTGCGGTTTCGCAGTGGGTCAGTGGGAACCAGGTCGGTGTCCGCCATGTCGCCGCGGTCCCGCAGGCCGTGCTTGCGTGCCGTCTGGCCGTTTGCGCCAAGCCGTTCTCCGCGCCATTTAGCGAAGCGCCGTCGGACCTCTCATGGGAGTGGCCCCGATAATGGAGATCCTCCATTGCGTGCTCCTCATCAGCCTGGCCGCTCTGCTGGGTCTGGGGGTCGGCCACGGCGTTGCCCGTTGGCAGGACCGCCGCCAGCTGGCCGGCGCCAGGGTCCGAGGAGAGGAAATCATCGCCCAAGCCCGGAGCGAAGCGGAAATCACCAAGAAGGAAGCCGAGGTCAAGTCGCGCGACGAACTGCTGCGGGAACGCGAAAAATTCAGCAAGGACATGGAAATCAAGAACAGCGCGGTCCGCGAGCAGGAACGCCGGCTCGAAAAGAAGGAAGACGCCCTCGAGCAGAAGCACCAGGCCCAGCAAAAGAAGGAGCGCGAGCTGGACCACGCCAAGAAGAAGCTGCTCGAACGCCGCGACGCGCTGGAAAAGAAATCCCTGGACCTCGACGCCTTGCTGGAGAAGCAGACGCACAAGCTGCACGAGATCAGC
Source organism: Planctomycetales bacterium (assembly GCA_020054355.1). GTDB lineage: Bacteria > Planctomycetota > Planctomycetia > Gemmatales > Gemmataceae > JAGVLI01. Next base: position 1,594 of record JAGVLI010001067.1, read on the forward strand.
GGCCTGAGCCGCGACGATGCCGAAAAACTCCTGCTCGAACGCCTCGACCGGGAACTGGCCGGCGAGGTCGCCAGCCGCATCCAGAAGCACGAGGACAACGTCAAGGCGGTCAGCGAGGAGAAGGCCCGCAAGATCCTCGCCGGCGCGATTCAACGCTACGCCGCCGACCACACCGCCGACACCACTGTCAGCACGGTGGACATCCCCAGCGACGACATGAAGGGCCGGATCATCGGCCGCGAAGGCCGCAATATCCGCACCTTCGAGAAATGCACCGGCGTGGACGTCATCGTCGATGACACGCCCGGCGTGGTCATCGTCAGCGCCTTCGACAATATCCGCCGGGAAACCGCCCGCCTGGCCCTGTCGAAGCTGATCCAGGACGGCCGGATTCACCCCTCCCGCATCGAGGAAGTCGTCAAGGAAACCCAGGAGGAGATGGAGAAGCACGTCCAGGAGCTGGGCAAACAGGCCGTTCTGGACGCCAACATCGGCCTGCTCCACGAGAAGCTGACGCAGCTGCTCGGCCGGCTCCGCTTCCGCACCAGCTACAGTCAAAACGTCCTGAACCACAGCCTGGAAGTGGCCCACCTGTGCGGCATGATGGCGGATGAGATGGGGCTGAACGGCATGCTGGCTCGGCGCTGCGGGCTGCTGCACGACATCGGCAAGGCCGCCGACCACGAGATGGAAGGCGGTCATCCGAAGATCGGCGCCGAGCTGGCCAAGCGCTACGGCGAAACCAGCAAGGACGTGCTGCACGCCATCGTCGGCCATCACGACGACGTCACCGTGGACCACGTCTACACCGTGCTGGTGGCCGCCGCCGACGCCATCAGTGCCGCCCGGCCGGGCGCCCGTCGCGAAACCCTGGAGAAGTACGTCAAGCGTCTGGAGGAACTGGAAGCCCTGGCGTCCGGCTTCCCCGGCGTCGAGCATGCCTATGCCATCCAGGCGGGCCGGGAAGTGCGCGTCATCGCCAACGCCTCCCAGACCAGCGACCACGACGCCCTCAAGGTCTGCCGGGAAATCGCCAAGGCCATCGAGCAGCAGCTGCACTATCCAGGTGAGATCAAGGTAACGGTCGTCCGCGAGACGCGGGCGGTCGAGTTCGCGCGCTAAGCGCTTCCCAAGCCGGCCGCTTGGCGGCCGGCCGCCAAGCGGCCGGCTTGGAACCAATGACATGCGCATCCTCTTCCTCGGCGACATCGTTGGTCCGCCCGGCATCGTCTTTCTCAAAAAGGCGCTGCGCCCCTTCGTCGCCGCGGAACAGATCGACCTGGTCATCGCCAACGGCGAAAACGCCACCAACGGCATGGGCATGACGCCGGCCGCCTACCGCCAGATCCGCGAAGCCGGCGTCGATCTGGTCACGCTCGGCGACCACGTCTACAAGAAGTCCGACATCATCGATGTGATGCAAAAGGACGACCGCGTCTGCAAGCCCGCTAACTTGCCGCCGGATGCGCCGGGCCGCGAGTACGTCCTCTGCCAGTCCAAGGACGGGATAACCGTCGCGGCCTTCTCCCTGCTCGGCCGGACGTTCATGCGGCCGGTCGATTGCCCCTATCGCGCCGCCGACCGCGTGCTGAAGGAACTCGAAGGCAAGGCCAAAGTGATCGTCATCGACATGCATGCCGAGGCCACCGGCGACAAGTACCTGATGGGCCATTACGTGAAAGGCCGAGTCAGCGCCGTGCTCGGCACCCACACCCACGTGCCGACCGCCGACGAGCAGATTCTGCCCGGCGGCACCGCCTTCATCAGTGACGTGGGCATGACCGGCCCCTACGACAGCGTACTCGGCCGGCGCGTGGATCGCGTGCTGAGCACGGCCGTTTCGTTCATCCCCTGCGCCTTCGACGTGGCCACCGGCGACCCCCGCCTCGCGGGCGCTATCGTCGAAGTGGACCCGGAAACCGGCAAAGCCGCCGCGATTCGCCGGGTGATGCTGGATGAAGCCGGGCTGGCGAAGCTGTTGAACGGCTCGCCTTAATGAAAATCCCGCCACACCCCATCGCTTTCCCGCACCTGATTCGGCCCGAACCGCGCCTTGTACGCCATCGACTGGCAGTCCGCCACGTAGTAACCCAGGTAGACATGCGGAATGCCGCGCTGCCGGGCGTGCTCGATCACGCTCAGCACGTTCCAGGTGCCCAGCCCGCGTTCGCGCTCGTCGGGATCGTAAAAGAAGTAGATGGCCGACAGCCCGCCGGGCAGATCGTCCACGTAACCGACGCCGACCAGCCGATCCTCGATGGTGTAGCACCATTCCAGGGTGGCAAACGGGTTTTCGACGAAGGACCGGGCATAGTCGTCCGCGTCCTTGGGTTCGTGTTCGGGCCAGCCCTTGAGGTCGGTCTGGAAGGCGTGAAAGCGGTCGTACAAATCGAGCTTGGCCCGCGTGACGCTCGGCCTGCCAATGTGGACCTGCACCACGTTTTCGTTCAGCTTGCGATTGCGCCGCTGGGCGCGGTCGGGACGAAACCGCTCCACCAGCACGCGCAGCGACTGGCAAGCGGAGCAAGCCGGGCAGCGCGGCCGGAACAGCATGCCGCCGAAGCGCCGCCAGCCTTGCCGCATACGCTCCAGGTACTCGCCCGCCGTCATCGCGCTGACCTGCTCGTATTCCAGCCGCCAGACCTGATCGGGCAGGTAACCGCAGCGGGTCGGCGGGGCCAGATAGCGGAAGACCGTTTCCATAGTAGTCGATTGTAACTCTGCCGCTCGCGGCTTTGCACCTGACCGCTTGCGGTTTTGCAATAATCTCCAGCCGGCGCGCACCTTCCACCCAGCGTGAAGGAGTCGCTGGTTTCACCCAGCGCCAGGCGGAAGTCGATCCGCCCCTGCCGCGTGTCGCAGTCGGTATTCTCCCCTTGCAGGGTGCCGAAAAAAAGCAATTCGGCGAATACCCGAAGGTCCCTTCAATCGCGTCCAGATTTCTCAATGGACGGCCCGGCGAACCTCTACATGTTTGCAGCCCGAAGTGGCCGCTCAGGGGCGAAGGCGCGCTTCGCCCGGAGCGGTCCCACAGCCATCAGTCGGGGCACAAGGCCCGCTGGGTAGTTTTTTTCCTCGGACTCATGCGGAGCGCGGCGCCCTGGATTCCCCCACGATCGGTGCCGTCTGGAAGCAGCCGAGAACGACCCACTCCGCTGATTCATCG
>JAGVLI010000860.1 GCA_020054355.1 Planctomycetales bacterium
CCCAGGCGTGCCAGCACCGGCACGACGTGACGGCTGAAGAGCGGGGCCTCCGGGGCGGCATCGGCGGCCTGAAGGTTGTTTGCGCTGAACCCAGAGGCAATGCTCAGGATCAACAGGGTGCGACAGCGGAAAAAGTGATCGACCATCGGACTCTCCCCAAAGGTGGCAGGAACGGGAGGAATCCAAACGCGCAGGCGGAATATCGGCGGGGTAGAAGGCAGGGAGCCAGCTACTTGAACGTTAAAGTTATCAGCCCCAGGGTAACCTGTCAAATGGAAATCAGGAAAATGTTTGGAGAGTCCGCCGCGCTGCCGTCATGCGGCATCACCTTGTTCCGACAGTCTGTCGATGAGACCTTATCGTCCGCGCCTGACCTGCCGAGGCGGGAAGACGCCTTCCTCGATGAGAGCTTGGCGTGCGGCAATGGCATCGGAGTGGTTGATTTGAAGGACTTCGATGGTAGTTCGGCCGATGGCTGTCCTGCCCACGAGCACAGGACCTTCCCAGTGGAAGTGCGCGTGCCACTTGTGGCGGCGTGGGTGAAAAAGGCGAACCATTCGGTGGGAGGCCGGGTCGATGCCGGAGAGATTCGGACCTTTGTAGCGGTTGCAGTAATAGCAAGCGAGGGCCAGGTTGGCAGGCGCCGTCCTGCCGCGATGCTGGCGCGCGACCACGTGGTCGATCTCGAAAGGCAAGATGGAATGGAGTTGAGCGAGTTGACAGTATTCGCAGCGCGCCGAAGCCCGCCGCCAGACCAATTGCTCCAGTACGGCATCCATGAATCTAAGCGCTTGCCCCACGTTTCTTCAGCGAACGGCGCGCTTTGGAGTGCATCAGGTCGAGCAGCCGGCCGACCCGGCAGTAATTGTCGATGGCGGTTGCCTCGTCCGGCGTGAGGCTCCCCTCCTGGGCTTTCAGGGCCAGAGCGTGCAAGCGCGTCCGATCTTGCGCGGTAAAGTTAAGTTTGAGCCAGGCCCGCGCGGCCGCGACGGATAGCGTGCCATTTTCCGGTTCGATGACCCGGTTCAGAATGGCAATTTCGCTGGTTGCCGTGGCGGTATTGAGAGTCATAATTCGCTTCCTTGTCAATGGCCTATCACCGGCGCTGTTCAGGATCGACGGCCAACCTGCCGACTGCTTGAATAAACACGACGCCAAACAGCCGGGAGACGGCCACCCTTCACGAACTTGCCGGATTTGGCCCTGGCTCGGCAAACAGCTGTTGCAGCGGCAGGCTGAAGCCTGGCAGCACGCTGCCACCGTCCAAGGTGTCGGTTTGGCGGAGCAGCCGGGACTGGTCGGCCGCGGTGTACACCGTCAGCGTGCGAGACGGCGGGTCCACGTACCACACCAGCCGCACGCCGGCCGTGAAGTAATCGCGCAGCTTGCGCTCCATCTCCTGGCGCGTGTTGCTTGGGCTGAGGACCTCGACCGCCAGGTCCGGGGCGAAGTCCGCGATCGGCTCGCGCGACAAGCGACCGCCGGGCAGTCGTGCCCAGGAAACAAACGAAATGTCCGGAATGCGAATCAGACCGGGAAACAGCCTCATCAAACCGTCGGAACCGGCGACAATGCCCAGGTTGCGCTCGGCCACGAAGTTCCCAAGCAATCGGGCCAGCAGGATCGCCAGGTACGATTCGTAATAACCCATGACTTTCTCCACCAGCACGCCGTCCACCAGTTCGTACAGGCGTTTCTCGCGGTCGTGGATTTGCACCACGTCTTCCTCGGTTGCGGTCCCCGGTGCGGGGTCGTGACGGATGCGGCGGAGCGGGATCGGGCCGACATGGGCCAACAGGTCGGCGACCGTCCAGTCAAGCGCGGGAGCGTAGGTGTCGGTGGCCATGTGTGGCTCCTATTACGGGTTCTCCTGATTGTCTTGGCGTTGGGGGGTAAAGACAACGGCAAATCCGCCACGCAGCGCGCGGCAGGCGCGCTGCGGTGGCGTGCAAAGCCGCGAGCGGCGTGAAGTCAGCGTTCCGTCTCGGGAATGCGGATCGCCGCGAAGCCGCACAGACCGAAGCCGATGGGCTTCATCGTCCTGGGCCGGACGCGGTCGGCGGCGTGGCCGTTGAAGTTGACGAAGAGCGTGCCGCCGTCGGCGCTCAGCTTCACGCCGTAGGTGCCGGCCGGCACGTAATCGTGTTCCTGCTCGAACGCCTTGGCGAGGAAGGCGAGCACCTTGCGCTTGCCGGTGGCGATCTCGTACTGCACGACCGGGGTGCCGGACTGGACCGCCTTGCCGTGTGCGCCGGGCAGGTAGTAGAGGAAACGTTCGTCGGGCGACAGCACGCAAACGGTTACATAGTCGTTCTTCAGCCAGACCGGCCCCAGCATGGTCAGCTCGTCCTTCGCCGGGGTGTAGCGGAAGAGCTGTCCGGTGGTCTGGGTGGTGCCGAAGATGTGGCCCGCTTTCGTTTCAGGCGACGAGGAGCGCATGCCGGGCGAGCCGGCGAACGAGGACTTGGTGGCGGCGACCTTGCCGGCGGCGGGGTCGTACTTCCAGATGCCGCCCTCGCCGTTGAAATAGATGGAACCGTCCTTCGCCAGCGCGAAGTTGCGGTTGAAGTGCATCGAGCCTTCCGGCCCCTGGAAGACCGGCTTCCGGGTCTGGAGGTCGAGGCCCCAGAGGGCCTGGCCGCCCGCTTCGAGGTTGCACCACCAGATGTTCCGCTGGCGGTCGAGGATCGAAGTCGCGGTGCAGCGCTGGGGCGGCAGGTTGGCGAAGACCACCGTCTTGCCGGTCTTGGGATCGTACTGGTAGAGCTGGCCGCCGGGCAGTTGCTCGTTCCACTGGAAGGGCGGCTTGCTGGCGCGGTTGCCGTCGTTGAGCGTGCAGCTGAAGTAAATCTTGCCGTCGCTGCCCTCGTCGATGCGGGCATGGACCTTCGACCAGGCCGGCTGCCCTGGCTTCGGCGGCACCACCTGGTTCATGTCCACGATCTGTTCGAGCGTCTGCTTCGTGGGGTCCCAGACGTAAAGGAAGCAACGGGCATTGCCGCCCGCGTCGTCGCCGTGGTCGCCGATGGCGCAGTAGACCTTGCCGTCGCCGGCCACCGCGATGTCGCCCCAGGAGAGATCGGAAGAGCAC
>JAGVLI010000710.1 GCA_020054355.1 Planctomycetales bacterium
CACCGGCAGGGCGAAGGCTTGCAGGATGGCGGTGATGAACATGGCCCAGATGGTCATGGGCATGCGGAACAGGGTCATGCCGGGGGCGCGCATGTTGATGATGGTGGTGATGTAATTCACCGAGCCCATCATCGAGCTGACGCCGACGAAGATCAGGCCCACGAGCCACATGATCTGCCCCAGGCCGGAAGCCGCCTGCGCCGGGGACTCGAAGCCCTGGCCGGCCGGCATGGTGACGCTGGCAATGGTGGGGTACGAGGTCCAGCCGGAAGCGGCCGCCCCGCCGTGGGGCACGAAGAAGCTGAGCAGCATGACGACGAAGGCCGGCCACATGAACCAGTAGGACATCATGTTCAGCTTGGGGAACGCCATGTCCGGCGCGCCGATCATCAGCGGAATGGTGAAGTTGCCGAAGGCGCCCGTCAGCAGCGGGATAATGACCAGGAAGATCATCACCGAGGCGTGCATGCTGAAGGCCATGTTGTAGAAATCGGGCGGCATGCGGTTGCCGGTGCTGCCCGACCAGAGCCATTGGCCCAGGATCGGCACCTCGGCGTGGGGCCAGCCCAGCTGCAAGCGGACCAGCCAGGCCAGCAGACCGCCGACGAACAGGAAGATGATGCCGGAAAACAGGAACTGAATCCCGATCGTCTTGTGATCTTCGGAGAAGATGTACTTGCGCAGGAAGCCCAGCTCGGGATGGTGGGCATGGGCCTCGGCGCCGTGGGAAATGCTGTCGCTCATGCGCGGACCTCGTGAAAATGTTCTGAACCAGCTGGCCGCTGGTGAAAGATCCACTGAAATCTAGTGTCGGGCTTCAAAAAACAGCAATTAGCCGACAGCTGTTAGCTGATAGCTGTCAGCTATTTTTGTCGCTTTCCTCCCGGTCTGACGGCCTACTCCGCCGCCGCCGGCAGCCGGGCGTTCTGTTCCTTCTGCTGGAACTCCAGCCACTTGATGAAGTCCGCCCGGTCCTTGTGGACGTAGAGCCGGCCCTTCATCATCGAGTGGCGCGTGCCGCAGAACTCGGCGCAGGCCAGGTCCCAGATGTAGTCGCGGTCGCCGAACTGGGCGGTCTTGGGGTTGAAGCCGTCCACCCACTTCTTCGACTTCTCGTCGTAGGAGGTATTCCAGTCGTTGACGGCGTACCAGACCGGAATCACTTTGCCCGGCACCGCGTCCTGCTTGAGCCGCAGGTGGGGCAGGAAGAAGCTGTGCAGCACGTCGCGGGTCTTGAGGTGGAGCAGCACCCGGCCGCCGCCGCGCTCGTCCATCATCCAGGAGTGGACGGCGTTGACGTCGTGGACGTCGTCGATCTGCCCGTAGTCCTCGTAGGGATAGTCGGCCAGTTTGCCCCAGTTCTCCGGCCCCTTGGGATCGCGCTCCCAGCGCTTCAATTCCTCGGGGCTGGGATAGCGGACGCGCCATTCCCACTGCCGGGCCACGACCACCAGCTGATTGACCGTCGGGTCGGGCCGAGGGAAATTCTTGGTGTACTTGATATCTTCCCAGGTGCCGATTTGCAGTACCGAGATCAGGACGAGGATGCCGGCGGGCACGATGGTCCAGATCACTTCCAGCTTGTGGTTGCCGTGGACGTAGGGCGCCTTCCGGCCCGGCTGCGGGTCGCCGAACTTCCAGATGTTGTAGACCAGCAGCGCTTCGGTCAGGACGAAGAAGAACGCGGTGATCCAGAGGATCATGTAGAACAGGCGGTCGGCGGCGTCGCCGAAGGTGGACACCTGCTTGGGCAGCCACCAGCCGGGGACGAAGGCGGCGGCCACGAACAGCATGAAGCACAGGAAGATGATGACCCCGAAGACGGCAGCCCAGAACTTATGCACGGGTTCGCTCCTGCGTGATTTCCGAGTTCTCGTGGCGCAAGCGTCTCGCTTGCTCGCTTCGATCCGCGCCGGCGCGACGCTTGCGCCACGCCGGCCTGGCCAGACCATCAGTCGATCTTGATGCCGTACTTTTCCCGCATCGACGGATAGGGCAGCACTTGCAGGAAGTTGACCAGCGCCCAGATCCGCTCCCTGCCTTCCTTGATTTCTTCCGGAGTCGGTGGGGAGCGGATCATGCCGGAGCCGGCGATGCCGTTGTGGATGCGCCAGTACAGGTCGATGGGCCGGCGGCCGCCGCGATAGATGCCCTGGGTCAGGTCGGGGGGCCGGACCATGGTGCCCCAGTCGTCGAAGCGGAACTGCGCCTTCCGGCCGTAGTCGGTGTGGCACTTCAGGCAATCGCCGCCCTTCTGGTTGGCTGGCGCCTTGAAGATTTCCCAGCCGTCCTTGACCGACTGGGCGAAGCCCGGCCCGTCTTGATCCTCCCACTGCTTCGGGTACGGCGTCGGCGTCACGACGGCGGACTGCTGGGAGGCGAACCAGACGTCGCCGACCGTCGGCAGCCAGCTTTGGATCATTTCCTTGTCCTTGCCGTCCTCCCAGTCGCGCTGGCCGGGCTTAAACGTCAGAAATTTCTTCATCGAGTTCAGTTCGACCTCGCCGCGAATGCTCAGGTGGATGATGTACGCGGTAATGGCCCAGCACTCGTCGTGGCTCAGGGTGCTGAACGCCGGCATGGCCGTGCCGTCCAGTCCCTTCAGGATGGTGCGGTACAGGTCGTCGCGATTGGCGCGCATGGGCGCGCCCAGCGTGTTGCTGATGGAGACGAACTTGTACAGCCCGGGCCGATAGTCGCGCGGGTGCGGGTTGATCCAGAAGGCGGTCGGCCCCCGGCCGTCGCCGGTCAAGCCGTGGCAGTGCAGGCAGTGCTGCCGGTAGAGCAGGCTGCCTTGGGCCAGCTTCGGTTCGCCCTGATCGAGTTCCTCGACCAGCTGGCGGTTGTAGTCCGGATCGGGGCCAACCGTTTTGGGCTTCAGCGGGGTGCCGAACATTTCCGCGAGCGTCGCTTGCAGGACGTCCCGATCCGCCGGTGCGAGCTGGGCGGGGTCGAGCGGCGGATCGACCTTGAGCATCGAGTGGAGCGGGTTCGTCGGGATTTCCAAGGCGCGGATGCTCATCACCGGCAGCACGCCGGGCCGGTCGGGGACGGGCGACTCCGTGGTCGGCGCCTTGACGATGATCGGGTCGGTCCGCAGCGGGTAGCGCAG
>JAGVLI010001011.1 GCA_020054355.1 Planctomycetales bacterium
GCTTCGGAGAAGCGTTGAATCGCTCCACGCTTCTCCGAAGCGTCGCGAACCCTGCGACCAAGACGCGCCAACCGCGCGGTCCGGAATACAATCTCGTGGTACCACCTCTTGCCTCGCACCTGGAGTACCTCCCATGAAATGTCTTTGTCGGCTGTTCGTGTTCGCCATGCTGGTCACACCGTTCGTCGTTCACGCCCAGAACAAGGACGACAAGCCGGAGTGGGTGAATCTGCTCGAAGGCACCGATCTGACGAAGCACTGGACGACCAAGGGCAACTGGAAACTGGCCGACGGCGTGGTGACGCTGACCCCGCGCGAAGGCGAGAAAGGCTGGGCGCGCTTCGACGCCTATCTCTGGGCCAAGAAGGAGTACAAGGATTTCGAGATCGAGTTCGAGTACAAGGTGCAGAAGGGCGGCAACAGCGGCTTCTATTTCCATGTGGGCGACGTCAACAGCCCGGTGGCCAAGGGCATCGAAGTGCAGATTTACGATTCGGGCAGCAAGCCCAAGGACGCGAAGCTGACCGATCACGATTCGGGCGGCGTCATCCCCGGCATCCCGCCGAAGAAAAACGCCGCCAAGCCCGCTGATGAATGGAACAAGTTCCAAATCACCTGCAAGGACAACAAGTTCACCATCGTCCTGAATGGCGAGACGGTCAACGAGGTGCCGCTCGATCATCCGAGCCTCAAGAACCGGCCGGCGACCGGCGCCATCGGCTTCCAGGACCACGCCCTGCCCTTGGCCCTGCGCAATATCCGGGTGCGCGAACTGGGGAAGTAGAAAAAGAGATGATTTTCTGAAGAACGGGCAAGCTTGCCAGGAGATCATCCGTTGCCGAACTGCCGGCGGCGCTTCGCCCGCCGCCAGAGCACGACGACCACGCAGAGGATCAGGACGACCAGCAGGCCGGTGTGGACCCATTCGCTCCAGTCCGCGCCGGCCTGCGTGCGTTCGTAGCCGGGCTCGAAGCGAAAGGACTCCAGGGCGCTCTGGAATACCGGCGCGAACTTCTCCCATTCCGCGGCCTGGACTTCGCATCGTACCTGGATGGCCTGCTGCTGTCCGGCGAAGAGCACGACCAAGCCCTTGACGCCCGGCACGCCGTGCTGATCCACATTGGTATCGGTGAGAAACCAGATTGACTGGCGTTCGGCCTTCAAGGTCGGCTCGCCCAGGCGGAACCCTTGCCCCTGTTCCTTTTGCCGTGCGGTAACCGAGCGGTTCGCCTTGCGGTTGGCCTCCGCCAGCATTTGCCGGACCTCTGCCAGGCCGGTGGGATTGGCCGGCGTGGCCTGGATGAGCAGACGGGGGTACTGGAAATCATCGCGGTCGCGCAGTTGCAGTCCGGCGTGATACCGTGGCCCAACTCCGGGCAAATTCGATTGGCCGCCGGCGGCGGCGTCCAGCACGGAGCGCGGGATTTCCTTCCAGCCGGCCGGCAGCGCGATCCGGAAATGATGCACCGAATCCTCGTAAACGAAGTCGTCCTCGGCTTGGCTCGTCGCCAACGAGGCGAGCAGCGCCAGCAGGGCAGCGCTCCCGAGCCGTGCCATGCGCATTGGCGACTCTCCTGGTCGGCCGCGACGGCCGGCCCCCAGCGCGCCGACGGCCGCGACGGGTGACTGCAAGATACGTCTGCTCCCGCCGTTTTTCAGTAGGGAGTGGGGATGCGGCAAAAGCGCAACATCACCCAGAGGGCTTCCATCCGGGTCGCGGCCAGCGCCCCGCCGATGGCGCCGGTGAGGAAGGCCGCCAGCGCCCGATGGGTTCCCTCATCGCTGTGGGCGTTCAAGCTGCCGCTGATCGAGCCGATGACCGCGCCGAAGATGCCGCCGATGATGGCACCACCCAGGAGCTGCATGTCCATGCTCCGGAAAGTCGTGGGCATCACGAAGACGAGTCCGAAGCCGACGACCAGCCCGACCAGGAATCCGAACACGGCAGGAACGAAATAAGCAACCAGCATGGACCGGACTCCTTAAAGCTAGAGCCTGAGTAATGAAATCGAATGCTGCCATCTCTCATTCCATTATGACATCTGCCGGCGCGCAGGCAAATCCTTCCGGCCGGTTCACGGGGGATCGTAGCCGCCGGGATGCCAGGGATGGCAGCGGCCGATCCGGCACACTCCCCTCCAGGCGCCGCGCAGCGGCCCGTGTTTTCGCACCGCCAGGATGAAATACTCGCTGCAGCTGGGAGTGAACCGGCAGACAGCGGGAAGGAAGGGCCGGATGCCCAGTTGATAGCCCCTCACGCCCAGCACCAGCAGGCCGGCGAGCAGCGCGGAGGCCAGATGAAACGCGCGGCCAATCATGGGACCGTCTTCAGGTTCAATTTGCGCGCCAGCTGCTTGACCAGCCGGGCCAGGCCATCGATCAGCTCGGCCAGTTCCGGCGGCTGGGAGTTGCGCGGAATCAACACCAGGTCGATGCCGCCGGGCAGCTGGGCGCGGGTATGGCGAAACGCTTCCCGGTAGAGCCGGCGAAAGCGATTGCGCATGACCGCCGAACCGACCTTGCGCGAGACGGACAGGCCGAGCCGCAGATAGGGCAACTGATTCTCGCAGCCGTAGACGATCAGCTGCGCGTCGCTGACCGAGCGTCGCCGGTCGTAGACGCGGCGGAAATCGCGCGGGCTGCGCAAGCGTTCGTGCGGTCGAAAGGCCAGGGGCTTCGTCATCGGCGATGTCCTTCGCGCCTCAGCGGCGTCGGATTGCTCATTTGACCCAACCCTGGTTTTCGCGCGGGTTCTGGGGATGGAGCTTGGCCAGTTCCCGAACCAGTTCCTTGCCGCGCTCGTCGGAAACGTCCGGCACCATCACCTGAAACTCGATGTACTGATCGCCGCCGTCGATGCCCTTGCCGCGCAACCGGAGTTTCTTGCCGCTCGACGTGCCCGGCGGCACCTTGACGGTCGCCCAGGCGCCTTCCAGCGTCGGCACGTCCACCGAGCCGCCGAGGATCGCTTCCGCCAGCGACAACGGCACGCGCAGGGTCACGTCCTTGCCGTCGCGCGTGAAATACGGATGCGGCTGGATTCGTAGCTTTAGCCGCAGATCGCCGCCGCCGGGCGCCTGGCCCTGCAAACGCAGCACCTTGCCATCGCCGACGCCGGCGGGAATCTTCACGTCCAGTTCGTGCTCGTTGATGCGGACGCCGACCGTGCCGCCGCGCGCCGCTGTCAAGAACGGGATGGAGACTTCCGACTCGACTTCCTCGGGCTCCGCGCGACGGCTGCTCCGACCGCCCCGGCCTGATCGCGCGCCGCGAAACAGGTCGTCCACGCCCGCGCCGCCAAAACCGCCC
>JAGVLI010000182.1 GCA_020054355.1 Planctomycetales bacterium
GAAAGCGACTAACTGCTGCTTGCGGTTTTGCACGGGGCATCTGGCGGCCAATCGCTCGGCACGCGCCGCCAGGTCCAGTCTAGCAGCTTCAACGACAGCAACATGAATGGCAGCGCGATCAGGTAGCTGCCTGGCACCAACTCGACGATCCACGAACTGGCCGCCAGCGTGTGGCCGACCTGGATCACGAACGCCACCACCTTGGCGAACCGCGCCGGCAGCCAGAGGATGGCCGTGCAGAAGGTCGGCAGCCAGACCAGCGCGACCAGTGGGAAAAGCCAGGGATGCTGGTGCATCATCCACCGGGGAAAGAGATTTCCCTCCTTGGCCTGATCCAGGTGGCCCGCCCAATAGGCTTCGGGCTGGCCCATCAAGGTCAAGCTCACGTCGAGAACATAGACCAGCAGCGGCCCCAGGCAGAGCCAGGCGTTTGTCCATTTCATGGGATTGAGCATAGCGTAACCACCCCAGCCGCGAAACCGCCGATTCTTGCTGGACCTGGCTTGCGCCACCGATTAGTCTGCTGGTTCCTCTCTTCATTACTGCTGGCAGAGCCAGTTTCACAGGAGCGATGCATGGCCACCTGGGGCGAGTTCATGCGGGAATTCAAGATCGTCAACCAGAAGGGGAAGGTGCTCGTCGAGGCCGACGAAGTGCTGGACGTTTGGGAGGACCGCAACAAGCTGCGCAAGGAAATCGAGGAACTCCGCGAGCAGCTGGCGCAGGAACGGGAACGCTGCGCCTGCGATATCGACGAGTTCGCCCAGGCGTGCGCCGCGGAACCGGACCAGCCGGCCTATGTGGTTTCGGTGCTTGAAGCTGCCTCCTCGCTGATCCGGCAGCGCGGCCAGGCGCCAGTGGCCGAGGAAGTCAGCGACCCGGCGGCGGCCATTGAAGCCGCCCCGCTGGCCGAGGAAGTGCCGATGGGCGAGCCAGTCTCCGGCGGAGACGACATTCCGATGGGCGAACCGATCCCCGAGGGCGAAGCAGTGCCGGCGGCGGAGTTCGTGCCCACGGCCGAGCCGCTATCGGACGAGCAGCATCATTCGTAACAATGCTTACGAGCCACAAAACGGCCGTGGGATAGGATTCCGATCCTGTCGAAATGACGACAGGATCGAAATCCTATCCCACGGCCGTAGCATGGCATGTTTTCACACCAGCGACTCGTACTCGTCGGGAGTCAGCCGGCTGAGGAACGAACCGCCCAGCACCCACCACGGGCTGTCCTTCTGTCGGCTCAGGTGCGTGATCTTGAGCAGCCGCGCCTTGCCGAGCTTGCCGCCGTTGACCGGCAGTTCGATGGTCAGGTAGGTGCCCGGCTTGAACGGCCGTTCGGCGATCAGGCCGATGCCGCGGATGGAGACGTTGCGGATCGTCGCCAGCCAGGGGCCTTCCTCGATGATGCGGATCACGGGGACCGGCCGTTTCAGGCGGGTTGTGTGCCGGATGGTCGTCCGCCGTTCGCTGTTCGGCACGATGTTCGGCGTGCGGATGCGCAGCAAGTCTAGCTCGATCTGCGTCAGGTTCTTGGCGAAGACGCCGCCGACGGACCACCATTTGCCGTCCGGCTGCGCTTCGACCCGCTTGACGCGGATGAGCCGGGTGGTGCCGGTTTCCATCGGGTTGGTGGGCAGCTCGACGGCCAGCAGCATGCCGACCTTGATCGGCCGGTTGATGCTCAGTCCGATGCCCTGGTAGGAGATGTTGCGGACCATCGCCAACCAGGTGCCCTCTTCGGCCATACGGTTCAGCCGGCAGCGCGTCTTGATCCTGCTGGGCACGCGGCGCTGGCGGCGTTTCTCGGCTACGGGAATCGCTGCGGCAATTGCCATGAACTTTGATCCTTTCTGATCCGGAATGCTCCCTGCGGGGTGGGAGGGCGAAAAGGCAGGTGGGGACATGACATTTCGCATCACTTCTTATCCGTTATAGTTGGACTAAACCCCAGGACAAGCAAAAAAGGCCGTTCTCATGCGGTTCTCACGAAAGGGCCGTCGTTTTTTCAGCAAACGCCGTTCCATCAGTAGACGAACCTGTCACAGGAACGCAACGCTGTGACAAGTGACTGTCGCCAGCGAGGAGGACCACCGCCGCTACCATTGTCCTGCTGGGGTTTCCGTCAAGCGCTTATTCGAAAACTCGGCTTGTGGGAACGATCGAGGCGGGCTGCGTCGAATCGCGTGCCAACGCTGTCAGCCCAGTGTCAGCGCAATTTCGGGCGCGCCGCGTTGCGTTTTTGTGCAGGCGGCTGACAGCTGCGCCGCGGTTCAGTGCAGGCTGCGGGTCCGCTGCCGGTGATACTTCAGCCCGGGGAAAAAGAAGCAGACGCCCGAGCCGAAGGCGAAAATCAGCAGGGCATATTCTGGAAACAGGTACATGAAAGTGCTGGCGACAACCATGATGCCGCTGGCGAAATAGAAGATGCCGGTCAGCATGCTGGCTTTGACCAGGAAGATCATGGCCGCCAGCACCGCCAGGCCCGGTGCCAGGGTCAAGACGGGAAAATCGTGGACCCATTCGGCGACGAACAGGCTCAGGCTGCCGAGCACGCCGGCGGCATAGGCGTGGGCGACCTGCCGTTCGACCTGCGTCACCGGCCCGCCGCGCTTGCGCAGCTCCCAGAAGATGCCGCCCCAGAGGAAGAGGCTGGCCGTCCAGAACAGCAGGTAGGGCCAGTGGGCGGCCACCCCCAGCTTGACCATGCTCATGGTGACGAGGCAGATGGCCAGGATGGTGGCGCTGTGCATCATCCAGAGCATGCCCCAGTTTTCCAGGACGATGGCCTGCGGCTTCTCGCGCAGCATCTGCAGGACGAAGTTGTAGAGGTTGCTGGTCCGGCTGGCGAGCGGCTCGCCTTCGAGGAAGCGTTCCAGGTCGGCGGCCAGTTCGGCGGCGGAGCGATAGCGGAACTCCGGCGACTTGTGCAGGCATTTCAAGCAGATCACTTCGAGATCGCGCGCCACGCGCGGGTTGAGCCGGCGCGGCGGCACCGGCTCCTGCTCCAGGACCAGCATGATGGTGTCCACGGCGGAAGCGCCCTGGAAGGGCGGCCGGCCGGTGAGCAGTTCGTAGAGCACGGTACCCAGGCTGTAGACGTCGCTGGCC
>JAGVLI010000851.1 GCA_020054355.1 Planctomycetales bacterium
GGCGGCGGGCGTGTTCGCCACCATGAGGCAATGGCTCGCGCCGCGCCTGGCGGGGCAGGACCTCCAGAGCGGCCAGCAATTGCAGCAACTCCTGTCCCCCGTGAAGGGCAACCAGTTCGCCAAGGGCGGACTCGACCTGGCCTGGTGGGACCTGCATGCGCAAGAACTCGGGCAGCCGCTGTATCGCGTGCTGGGCGGCAGCAATCCGGTCGTCAGGGTCGGCGCGGATTTCGGCGTCATGGACCGCATCGAAGACCTCGTGAAGAGTGTTTCCGCCGCCGTCGCGGCCGGCTTCAAGCGAGTAAAGCTCAAGTTCCGGCCCGGCTGGGACCTGCCCATGCTGCGGGCCGTGCGGCAAGCCTGCCCGGACGCCGTGATCCATATCGATTGCAACAGCGGCTACCGGCTCGCGGATGTGCCGTTATTCCGCGCCGTGGATGAATTCAACCTGGCCATGATCGAGCAACCGCTGGCCCACGACGACCTGCTCGACCACGCCGCCCTGCAAAAGCAGATTCGCACGCCGATCTGCCTGGACGAGAGCATCACGTCGGTGGACCGCGTCCGGCAAGCGCTGGAAATCGGCGCATGTAAATATGTCAATATCAAGCCGGGACGGGTCGGCGGCCTGACGAATGCCGTGGCCATTCACGAGCTTTGCCAGCGGCACGGCACTCCCTGCTGGGTGGGCGGCATGCTGGAGTCAGCCGTCGGCGTGGCGCACTGCATCGCGCTGGGCACGCTGCCGGGGTTCACCTATCCGGCCGATGTTTTCCCGACGAGCCGCTTCTACAAGCAAGACCTGGCGGAGCCGGAAATCGTGCTGTCGGGAACTTCACAGGTGACGGCGCTGGAGCGGCCCGGCATCGGCACCGCGCCCGATCCCGACCGACTGCAACGCCTGACGGTGGAACACGCCGCTATCCTCCCGAGCACCTCATGAACGATACCCAACGGCAACGGCGCGGCGTCTCCAGCGGGGCGGCTTTCCTGATGGCCGTCTCCGCCATCGGGCCGGGCTTCCTCACGCAGACGACGCAGTTCACCTTCCAGTTCGGCGCCAGCCTGGCGTTCGCGATCCTCGTTTCGCTGATTATCGACGTCGGCGGCCAGCTGAATACCTGGCGGGTGATTGCCGTGTCCGGCAAGCGCGGCAACGAGGTCGCGGATGCGGTGCTGCCGGGGCTGGGCTGGGTCATCACGGCCGTCGTCATCGTCGGCTCGTTTATCTTCAACCTGGGCAACCTCAGCGGCTGCGCCCTGGCCCTGGAAGCACTGCTGGGCATACCGATGGAAGTGGGCGCGACGGCGTCCGCGCTGCTCGGAGTCGTCCTGTTCCTGCTGCCGCGGATGATGACGGCCGTCGATTGGTTCGCGAAAGTCCTGGGCGTGGGCATGATCGTCATGACGTTCTATGTGCTGGTCGTCACCGCGCCGCCGGTGGGCGAAGCCGCCCGGCATGTGTTCTGGCCGGCGGAAGGCATCGCATATCCGGCGGTGACGCTGGTGGGTGGGACCATCGGCGGTTACATCATGTTCTCGGGCGCTCACCGGCTGCTCGATGGCGGCATCAGCGGCAATGAGCAGCTGGGGACCATCACCTGGGCTTCGGTTCAGGGCATTCTCATCACTGGCATCATGCGCGTGGTGGTCTTCCTGGCGTTGCTGGGCGTGGCCCAGACGGGAGTGACCCTGAGCCAGCGTACGCCGGTGTTCGATGCGTTCCGAGCCGCAGCCGGCGACCTGGGGTTTCTGCTGTCCGGCCTGATCTTCTGGGCGGCGGCCATCACCTCGGTGGTGGGCTGCGCGTACACGTCGATTTCGTTCCTCAACCTGCGCGAGCGCGACTGGCTGCGCGCCTGGCTGACTGTCGCTTTCATCGTCGCCAGCTTGCTGGTCACGGTCACGCTGCAAATGGCGGAGGTGCCGGCGACGACCTTGTTGATCGGCGCTGCCACCATCAACGGCGTCTTGATGCCGGTGATCCTGGGCATGATCCTGCTGGCCGCCTATCGACGCAGCCTGATGGGCGACTATCGACAGCCGGTCTGGGCCACGGCGCTCGGACTGGTCGCCTGGGTCGGCACCGTGGGTTTGGCCGGCGTGCTGTTGTATCCGTTGCTGTCGTCCAACACAGGCTCTCAACCTTGACACGCGCGGCGGATATAATTGGACCTGATGACTTCCCGCAGGAGATCGACCGATGAACTCTGCCACTGCTTCCCAACCTTATCAATCGTATCGCGGACTGCCGCCACTCGCGGGCCTGGCGACCCATGCCGAGGCGGCGCGGCCGGGCCTGAGCGTGGAAGCCTGCGTCGCCCGGCTGAAGCGCTACCATTACGCTTTCGTCCGGCTGCACGAAATCCTGACAGCGCGGATCACCGCCGAGCCGATCTACGAATTGAAGACCGGCTTCTCGCATCATTCGTACCTCTGCGCCGAGCATGTGGCCGCCATCCGCGACCGGGTGGCTGAGATGCGCGAACCGCCGCTGGGCTTGGAAGCGGTGCCGCATCCGGCGCTGCAGGTGTTCTTCGACGAAATCCTGGCCGCGCCGACCGCGGCCGAACTGCTGGTCGGCGTCTACGAAAAGGCGCTGCCGGCGCTGGACCGCGAATTGCAACGGCACCTGATCGACACCAACCCGCTGGCGGATGCGCCGAGCGTGCGTTTGATCCGCTTCGCCCGCTTCGAGCTGGCCGACATGCTCGCCTTCGGCAAGCAGTGCATCGCTTCCCTGGTCGATGAGCCGGCGCGGCGGGCGATGCAGCCGTGGTTGCAACTGCTCGACGCTTGCCTGACGGAGAGCGAGGCAGGCGCAGCGCTCGCCTCCGGCTCGCGGCGAAACCTCGAAAGACAACACTCCGCGAAACCTTATGTCTACGATCCAGTGCCGAAGCGCGACGAGCGCTGGCAAGACTCCTGGAATCAAGGCGTCAACGCCGAATCGTTCATCTACAACCCGGAGTATCCGCCCCAGCCCAAGACGCTGATGATGCTCTACAAACGGCTGCGGGAAATCGACGTGCCGGAGATGATGGCGAGCATCATCCACGAGACCAAGGGCAAGCCCTGGAACTACTACCGCGACATGTCCCGGCAGCTCTGGGACGAAGCCCGGCATGCCATGATGGGCGAGGTCGGCTTCGTGGCGCTGGGCATCGACTGGAAGCAGGCGCGGATCACGCACAACTGGTCGCTGCGGCTGAACACCGAATGCACGCCGCTGGAACGGCACGCGGTCCTCTATTTCATCGAGCAGGGGCTGATGACGCGCACCGGCAAGCGCTACGAATGGGAGCTGGGCGTGGAATCGGGCAACCCGCTGATGGCCACCATCCAGGATTACGACTGGGCCGACGAGGTGCTGCACGCCCAGTTGGGCCGGGAATGGTACATCCCGCAGATCGGCGAATGGAAGAAGGCCCTGGATTACGGCGACAAGTGCTGGTCGAAAATCCTGAGCAACTGGCAAGAAGTGCGCGACCGCGGCTTGACCCAGCACGAGAACTGGTGGCCGGCGATCTATCGCCAAGCCTGCCGAAACTGGGGCATCGAACCCGATCCCAAGGTGCTGGCCTTCAGCGAGAGCTACGAAGGCCAGCGCGCCGACCTGAAGACGGTGGCGAGCAGTGCGTGAGAAGTGAAAAGTCCAATGTCGAAGGAGAAGTGAACGGCGACCACCTTCCTTCGTGCGGCTCAGGAGCTTGGCGTGCAAACCATCCTTGACGACGCTAACACTTGGTTTTTCCATGCTCTTGTTCACCGCGACGAGAAGCTACAGGTGATCGTCGTCGAGGGCATCAAGGCGGCTGAGCCAGAGGATCTGATTATCGGTACGAAGAACCTCGGGTCGGCGTGGCGCATTGAAGTTGCCGAAGCGTCCAGATGGGTGTGCGTTTCTTTCGGCGGGGTCTGCGGCTACCAGGTGATCAGCGAGTCCCTGACGTCAGCCGACGACTATGAGATTCACGACTGTGGATTCCTGCGTGTTTACGAAAAATCGCGCTACATGGAATTCCTGCGCTCGCATGCAATCATGGAACACCCGATTGCCGAAAATGCGCGACATTTTTGCATCCTCACCGAGAATCAAATCATCGACGTGGCAGCGGTAGAGGAGCCGGAATTTGAGTTCATTCTGCCGACGAAGGAGTAGTCGCTGCACTGACCGGGACCGCCACTCAGTTGTCGCGTGACATCCAAGTGTTCGAGCCGGCCCTGGCATTTAGCAAGGATGTGCGGTCGTGGGCGCTTCCGGTCCGGCTCGCCGGACCTACTTGCAACAGCTCGAATCGAAGACGCGCACCTTCTTCCAGTTGGCGCGGTTTTCCTCGATGAACTGGTGGTGGGTCGGCGCGTCCTGATACTGGTCGTGGGCCGACTGATTGGCGAAGACGATGTGCAGGGCCACGTCGAACTCGCGGTCGTTGACTTCGCGGTTCAGTTCTTCCGCCAGCACGCCGCAGGCAAAATAGACGATGCCGGGATGTTTCGTCAGGTACTTCTCGCAGGCAGCCAGCAATTGCCGGCGGGCCGCCGGGGAAGCGTCGTGCAGCGCGAAAAAGACATTGTGGACCAGCAGGGATTCGTTCGGGGCAGCCACGGGGGTCGTCTCCAGGAGAGTTTAGCCGCGAGCCGAGAAGTTTAGCCGCGAGCCGAAGGCGAGCGCTGCGTCTCTCAGCCATTGAACAGGGCCAGCGCGGCCCAGGCCGGCCGTTCGACGAACGTGCAGGTGATGATAAAGCTTTGCCGTTCCGGCCGTCTGCTCTTCACGCAGACGTTCACCCACTGGGCGTTCGGCGAAGGGACGTTCGGCTTGACGCTGATCACCGAGCCGATGGGAATCTCGTCATCGACCAGGATCTTGAAGCCGCCGGATGGCCGGTCGATCACCCAGCCCGACAGCGGATCGCTGCTGGCGGTGCCGTTGGAGATCATCACGGACACTGGCTTGCCGCCGATCTTGGTCTCGCCGTCGTCCATTTCAAAGGGACTGCGCAACGGCTTGCGCGGCGGTTCCGAGGCTTCCGGTTCCTCATCGACCGGATCCTGTTCGCGCCGGCCGAGGGAGCCGGTTCGCGCTTTCGGCTTCTCCACGAGCGAGCGGAACTGCGGCACTTCTTCCTCGAGGGGCCGGAACTGGGAATCGTCGCTCTCATCCTCGAAGGGGGCTTGCTGGACTGCATGGTGTTCGATTTCCGGGGCCGGTTCGAGCAACGGCAGCGCCGCCGCCTCCTGCCGGAGCGCCTCCAGCTCGCGGCGCAGGGCGGTGCTGTAGGTCTGCAGGTCTTGCCGCAGATGGTTGATCGTCTGCTGCAAGGCATCCACCTCGGCAATCCGCTGTTCCGTGCGAGTCAGGTCACGGCTGGCCATCGGCCCCGATCTCCTCGCGGTCCTGGGGGTAGAAGAAAACGCCTCCGGGTTCAGACGATCGGCAGCGGAAAGCATCGCTGGGAAAGGAACCGGCCCGAGGCGTGCGCTGAACCCAATCGATTATACGCGGACCAGGGGACGCTTGTAAACACGGAGCCGGCGGGATCGCCTGCCGAA
>JAGVLI010000690.1 GCA_020054355.1 Planctomycetales bacterium
AACACCCTGTCCGCCAGGGGGCGAGCTTGGCGGACAGGGTCGGCCTGCCAGCGTGGCAGGCTTGCGTTTCATTCGTTTCATTCGTTTCGTGAAACGGTCGAGGTGGCACCCTGTCCGTGAAACGCAGCGGGGCACGTCTTCGGTTCCGGGACGGTTGGGCGGTTGCGGCGGAACGGCCGCTGCTATTTTAATCCTTGACGCTGAATCGGCAGCAGGCGTAGATTCTAGGGTGCTGCCCCTGTCTCGTGCCGCTGGAAGGAGACCCCATGAGCCGTGCTGGATTCTTCTGCTTGTTGCTGGCCTGTTGCCTGTGCTTCCTGTCCAGCCCCGGCTCGGCGCCCGCGCAGAAGGGAGCCAGGGACATTTTCACCACGCTCAAGCTCAATGGCGTGGTCTTCAAGTCGTGGACCAAGGCCATCGAGTTCTCCGGCCTGACGAAGATCTATCAGGGCAAGGAGCCGATGGTCACGATGTTCGCCCCGAACGAAGATGCCTTCGCCAAGCTGAAGAAGGACGAACTGGACGAACTCTGGAAGGACAAGGTCAAGCTCATCAAGCTGGTGACTTATCACACCATCGAAGGCGAACGGCTGGAGTTGGAGCAGCTCACCAAGAAGGGCAAGCTGCAAAACTCGCTGCTCGCCCCGCTGACGCTCAAGAAGGAAGAAGACGGGAATATCAAGATCAACGGCGCGCTGGTGGTGACGCCGGACGTGCCCGCCACCAACGGCATCATTCACGGACTCGACGGCTTCTTGCTGCCGATGAAGTAGCCGCCCAGCCGCTCGCGGCTTCGCGCCGTTCAAGGCAAGTCGTCAAAGTCCGGCCGGGCCAGCGCTCGCTTGATTGCTTCCCCGCTGATGAACGGCTGCCCATCCGGCGGCAGCTCGTCGAAAGGTCCGCGCGGAGCCTCCACGGCCTCGCCTGGCTGTCCCCAGCGAAGCGACGGCAAGCAGGTCATCACTCCGGGCACTCGATTGGCGCCGAACGCCAGGCAATCTTGCAAAGCCAGCAATTGCTTCAGGTCCAGGCGGCGATTCGCCAGCCCGTCTTGCAGCACCAGCAGTTTGCGAAACTCCGGCCCTTTCTTTTCCACCAGCAGGTTCAGATAGCGTTCCTGAATGCGGTAGGTGTATTCCTGGATGAAGAGGTCCGCGCGGAATTCGGGATGCCGCAGCAGCACTTGCTTCCAGAGCGGCAGGGCGCGCTCGTAGAGGCGCAGGACATCGTCGAGCGCTTCCGCCGCGCGGTGCTTGCGCCGTGCCTGGTACAGCAGTTCCCGCGCCTCGATGGCTTCGCGCGTGGCTTCCGCCTGGCTCTGCGGATAGTGGCGCGGGAACACGCACCGCTGGCGGTTCTCCACATACCACCAGAGCTGCATGTGGGCCTCGTAGCTGACACGAAGCGGTCCCTGGAAGTCCTCGGGCCGCTGCTTCGGATCGCGCTGCTGCGGCCCGACACCGAACCGTTCGCGAAACAGGCGGGCGCGTTCGTTCAGGACCTCCAGTTCGCTTTGATCGAGGTAGACGCCGTTGCGCAGCCCGAACTGCTGCCAGAGATCGCGGGCCTTGGTCCAGTTGCGCATCGCCCAATCCTGTCGGCCGACGATCACCGATTCGGGGAACCAGCGGTTGCGGCCGCGTTGCCCCGCGTCAATTTCCCAGCCCTGGTCGAACCAGCCCTCGCGCTCGCGGCGCTCGGCTTGGATGCTCTGCGACAGGGCCGGGTAGCTGCGGAAAATGATGGCTGTCGGCTGGCGCGGCATCCGGTAACGATTGGGATCGGGATTGAGCCAGGCGGGGCCTGGAGTCGCGACGGGCGGCGGCAGCGGCTCCTGGGCGTAGAGATACCAGAGATGGGCAGCGCTGTAGTTGTCGAAGTCCGCCGGCAGCACGTCCGATTCGGCGGTGTAGGCGTAGTCGCCCGGATATTTGAGGTCCTTCTGGCGCGGCAATGGCGGGAATTGCTGTTCCGGCGGCTTCAGACGGGTCTTCTCGGTGGAAGTCGAGCCGCGCGGCCGATCCTCGTACCGCGAAGGGACGTGATAATTCTCGGCCAGGAAGTCGAGCACTTCCTCGGGCGTCTTGCAGTGGAGCTGTTCCTTCAGCCGACGCACGAGGAAGGGTTGCTGCTCGCAGAACTCCTGGAACTTGACGAGGTCGATCTTGCCGTCGCGCGCCCGCATCGTATCCGGGTCGCGGTCGCGCGGGTCGATGCAACTCATCTGAAACAGCGAGCGCAAGGTCCGTTGCTGGTCGGCGTGGCCGATCTTGTCCAGGTAATAGCAAGCGATGTGCCAGCGAAAATCGGGGTGGTCGCGGTTCTGCCGTTCGCCCTCGGCCAGCAATTCGATGCCCCGGCTGATGTAGAAATACTTGTCGCGCAGCCGGTCCGATTCGGCCGAGACGTTGTAGGCCAGGTTCCAGCTTTGATAAAGCCAGGGCGTGGCCAAGTGCGGCTGCAAGCGGGTGATCCATTGCACGAGGATTTCCAGCTCGTTCCACTCGTGCCGCTTCTGCTTTTCGATGGCCATCTGCCAGAGAAAGCACAGTGCCAGGCCGCGCGAGCCGGTGAGCGTGAGATTGACGGCCGCCGCGGTCGGGTCCACGTCGCCGCGATTCTGCGCGCGCAGCTCCAAACTGTCGGCGTGGGCTTCCAGCAGGTAAGGGCGATAGAACAGCGTGGCCGTGAACAGCGCCAGGATCAAGCCGACATAGAGCAGCTTGCGTTGACGCGATTGACGCTGGAAGTCGGCGACCACAGGCAATCCTCTCGTTTAGCCGCGCCCCGAAGGGAAGCGATCAGGACGCGATTTCCCGCGATTTCAGCGAATAGAATCCCAGCAGCACCCAGGGCAGCACATAGCCGAGCAGCAGCAGCAGGCACAGAAGCAGCGTGCTGCCCGAAATGTTGAAGCCCTCGGCGGCATAGTTGGCCAGGTCGAAGCGGTCCACGTCCGGAAACAGGCCCAGGATATGTTGCAGGCACCAGCGAAAGGCCTCGTCGAAGAGGCTGGCCGTCTGCGTGGTCGCCGTGCTTTCGATCTTGGCGGTCATCGGTTGCCGGGTCGCGAGGCGGTAGAGGGCATCGGCTGGGCCGCTTTCGGCTGGGTTCATGGCCAGGTTTTGCAGGTCCTGGCGCTTGATGCCCACTCCATAGAGGAACAGCACGGTCACCAGGCTGATGACGCCGCTCAGGTAGGTGCTGAGGGCGGTGGCCACGCCGATCATCAGGCACAAACGAAACCATAGGCCCAGGGCGCACTTGAAGAAGTTGACGCCGAACGAGCGTTCGTCCTCGACGAAGTACAGATCGTGACTGGCCATGCCGAGGAACTGCGTCGGACTGTCGCACTTGACCACGACCGTCAGCGGCGGTGGCGGCCGTACGCCGCGCTGCGCGGCGTCCTGTCTGACCTTGTCGTAGCCTTCCTGGGCTTTCTGGAAGAGCGCGGTCGGCACATCAATGGAAAAGGTGGCCTGATCGAAGACTTCCTTCGATGGAAACTCGCAGTAGCCGAACGTTCCGGCCAGGCGCTGCCGCAATTCCTCCGGTGAGGCCGGCTGGGGCTTGCCCCGCTCCTCGGCCTGCAAGCGGATCAGGTCGCGCTCGTAGAGCGATTGCTGTTCCGGCTGCCATTGCCAGGTTTCCACCGCCAGGGTGCAGAAGACTCCCTTGCCTTCCTGGGGCGACTTGGACATGCGCAGGATATCGAAGCGAAACTCACAGGGGATGGAAGTTCGCCCGTCGAGCCGCGCGGGCAACGCCTCGAAGGACCAGACCGCGCGGGCATTGGAGGACGGCCCGCCCGCAATATGGCGACGATAGCCCCATTCCCGCATCTTGACGCCAGCGCCTTCGCTCATCCGGCCGCGAAAGCTCAGCTCGCCGTAAATCGGCACGCGGGCGCGCCAGCTAGCGCTGGCGGCGTCGGGATGCACGCCATGCACCCCGACATAGAGGAGGCTGAAGGCGGTCATTGCCAGCAGCACGATCGACATCAGCAACGTGCCGCCGAGAAACCGGCCCAGGAATATCTCGAAGCGCTCGACTGGCTTGGTGACGATGGTATGGATGGTCTGCTGTTTCAGGTCGCGCGGAATGCCGAAGGCCGCGATGACGGCTGCCGGCAGCAGCAGCAGCGGTCCCATGGCCGCTTGGACGAACTGCACGAAAGTCCGCAGCTGATCTTCCGGCTTGTGCGGCAGGAACCAGTCGGCGAACAGCAGGATCAACGGCAGGAACGCAAACACCCACAGCACTTTGCTGCGGACGGCCTCCCGAAAGCTCAGCGCTGCAATGCCTTGGATGCGACGAAAACGAAAGCGCTGAAGCTCGACGGCAAAGGGCAGGATTACCGCCAGCAAGGCGGCGCCGCCGGCGACTGTCAGCAGGATACTGTCGATCTGGCTGGATGCGACCGTTCCCAGCAGCATGCCATATGCCAGCGCCACGCCATTGATCAAGTAGCACGTGACTGCCAGCGCCGCCAGCCCATAAAACAGACCGCTCAACCAAGCCGGCCAGCGCTCCGAGGTTGGCGTGGAGCGCCGTTGCAGTAGATGGACCAACAGCATTCCGACCATGCCGAGCGACGCATAGCCGACATCCCTTTGAACCGATGGGGATCGCCGTTGAAACAGGGAGAACACTAGCCAGCTGACCAGCCCCAGCGCAGCATAGCCGCCGGCGCTCTGCACCCAGCCGACCAGCATCTGGGGCAAGTCGCTCCACTGCAACGGCGGTCGTTCGTGGACCATGGCGAACAGCATCGGCTCACGTCCCCCGCTCGATTTTCTTGACGCGGGTTTCCGGTTCGGCAGCGCTGCCGCCGTCCAGGGCTTCCTCGCCCGGCTGATAGCGCCGGCCGGGGTGGGCCTTTGCATCCGCCACGATGCGCAGGAACAGGTCTTCCAGGGTCGTCGTCGGATGGCCGACGGTGTCCACCCGGCCGCCGTGCCGCTTGAAGACCGCTTCCAGCTCGTCGCGCAGCGCTTCGGTCAGCTGCACCGAACTGGCTTGTAGCTCCAGCCGACTCACGTCTTGCAGCAACGTACTGACCCGGCCTAGCTTTTGCAGGACGCCGTCGTGCAGGATGGCGATGCGGTCGCACACGTCCTGCACGTCGTCCAGCCGATGGCTGCACATCAGAACAGTCTTGCCTTGCTTGCGCAAGTCGAGGATCAGGTCCTTCATCCAGCGCGCGCCGAGCGGATCGAGTCCGGAAGTCGGTTCATCCAGGATCACCAGGTCCGGATCGTTGATGAGCGCCTGGGCCAGGCCGATGCGCTGCCGCATACCCTTGGAGTATTCCCGCAACGGCCGTTTCTTGTCGTGGCCTAGCCCGACCATGTCGATGAGTTCGCCGGCCCGTTTCCGCCTTGTCTCCCCCGGCATGTCGAACAGCCGGCCGTAGAAGTCGAGGGTTTCCTCGGCGTTGAGAAAGCGGTACAGGTACGACTCCTCGGGCAGGTAGCCGACCCGTTCGTTCTTGCGGACGTTGGCGGCATCTTCCCCGAACACGAAGGCGCTGCCGCTGGTCGGATACAGCAGTCCCAGCAGCAGCTTGATGGTGGTGGTCTTGCCGGAACCGTTGGGGCCGAGCAGTCCGAAGATTTCGCCGCGCTGAATCTGAAACGACAGGGCGTTCAGGGCCTTTTTCTTCTGGCGGCCCCAGAAATCGCGGTAGACCTTGGAGAGGTTGCGCGTCTCGACGATGACCGTCTCGGCCATGCTCGGCCACCTTTGGTCAGGACAGGAAGCAAGTACACGGGAAACGCATCGAGAGGACGGCCCGTTGGCTGTTACGCTGTCCGCAGGAAAATCGTTCGGTGCCGCTGCAATTTATTGCAAGATTTTACGATAGCAAGCGGATAACCGAACGGACACGGGTAATGCGTCTCGCGGCAGACGGTCGGCTGACGCTTCACGGCAGGGCTTCGGAATCTTGGCTATTGGAAGATCGCAGAATTTGGTTGACAATCTATGGGGGGGGAGGCGCCTACAATTCCATCCTCGAAAGGACTATCTCATGCAATCGCTCATTGCCCTGTTCTTGCCGTGTGTGCTGCTGTCAAGCGCGCTGCTCGCCCACTGCCCAGCCGTGGCAGCCGAACCTCCCCCACCAGAATTCCAAAAGCACGTAGCAAACCTGATCCGACAACTGGGCGCGGACAAGTTCCAGGACCGCGAAGCCGCCGCGCGCGATCTGGAAGCGGCGGGTCCGGCGGCGCTCGATCAGTTGCGCCAGGCCACGAAAAGCACCGACCTGGAGATCGCCCGCCGAGCGGCGGACATCATCCCGATCGTCGAACGGAACGCGGAGATTGCCGCCCTGATTCAAATCGTGGCCAAGGATCCCGAGTCGAGCAAGCGCTGGAGGGCTGCCGAACAGCTGGGCTACCACGGCAAGCACGCCGCCGCTGCGTTCCCGGTTCTGCTGGAAGCTGTCAAGGACGAATATCCTTTGGTGCGCTACGCCGCAGTGATGGCCTTGGCCCGCGTCGATGCCAGCCGAGCAATCCCGAAGCTCATCGACATCGTGAAGGGGCCGCTCGGCTATGACGTTCTGGCCTGCCGCGCTGCGGTCGCGCTGGGGGAAATCGGTTCGCCCGCAGTAGCAGCCGTCCCGGCGCTTGTAGAAGCGCTCGGCAGCAAAGAGAAGGTTGTCAGAAGAGAAGCCGCCCACGCCCTGGGGCTGATCGGCGGCGACCACCCGAAACAAGTGTCCGCGCTGCTCAAAGCGCTCGATGATGCCGAGTTGGAAGTTCGACTCCGGGCGGTCGAGGCTGTAGGGCGAATGAAGCGACAACCGGCTGATTGCGTCCCCGCGCTGATCGAGTTACTCAAGAAGCAAAAGCCGCCGCAAGGGAATGCCGTTCTCCAGCCCGAACAGGCCGAGTATTTTCGGGCCGCGCTCCAGGCTCTGGGGCAATTTGGTTCGGATGCCAAGGACGGTGTGCCGACGCTGCTCGAGGTGCTGAGAATCAAAAACTATATCAATGGTGCTCACCTCGACGCCATCGCGGCGCTGGAACGGATCGGTCCCGGTGCGAAGGAAGCGGTGCCTCTCTTACAGGATTTGGCTGCGGGCCGGCTGTACGACGGCGTGTATGCCGAGAAGGCCGAGCGAGCGCTGCAAGCCATTCTCAAGCCTCAACAATGAACCGGCACCCATTCCTTCGGCTTCAGCAGTCCTCTGGATTCGGCTGCCATCGGGCATCGATTGCAACGGTCGTTTTCATCCCCCTTTCTGGTCGCTACATCGGAGAATGACATGGATTGGCTTGTTTCCCTGCGGCGTTCCCTGTGGTCCCAGTCCGCGCTGCCACAGCGTAGCGGACCATGCGGCCAGCGCGGGCCGAACTATCGCCCCTGCCTGGAGGCACTCGAAGATCGTTACCAGCCTGCGGTGATCGTCTGGACAGGCGCAATGAGCGACGATTGGAACACTGCGGCCAACTGGGACCTGGCAAGGCTGCCCACGGCGGAGGACGAAGCACTTGCTCGTTCGCGTTCACTTACGATCCCACCGTCGCCAGCGATTCAGTCGCGCTGACCGTCTCCGGCGCTACCGGCACGACCACCGTGAGTTTCCAGTTCGATCCCACGACCTGGGCAGAGACCGAGAACGATGCCCTGTTCCTGAGCACCCGCGCCATCGGCCCGGCTTCGCGGATCGTCCTTTCCAACCTGATGCTCTCGACTCCGGGCCTGGGCAACTTCATCCCGATCACCGAGCCGGATGGTGCCGACCCGGCCCAGGTGGCTGCCATCGGCCCGGATGCGCGCCATTCGCTGCAGGTGATGGGCACCGATTTGCAGCAAGGCTTTACCCTCCCTTCGGAAGTCACCTTGGTCCCTGAAACATGAAGAAAAGCCAGATGCGCAAGACCTTCAAGATGCACCAACCCCGCATCAGTCACATGGGTTTGCTCAAGCCGGAGTACGCGCAGTTGAGCAATTTTTCCCACTTGAACCAGGCACTCGTCCGAAATCCGCGTTTTGGCTAGACAAAGGTAATCGAGATTGGTGAGCGGTACGACATGAACCAGCGCCGCATTGGTGATCGAAGAACTGCACAAGGTCAGCCTTCTTACAGATTGCAAATTCTGGAGGGGACCCAAGGCAGTAATCGTTCACACCCCGGAGAGCAGTGAGGGCGCGGGTCGATTAGCGAGATGAGCCTGGACAGCGGCCGTCACGTACTCGAAAACGTTGCGGCCCTGC
>JAGVLI010001046.1 GCA_020054355.1 Planctomycetales bacterium
CAGGGCGAGCTCGCCCTCCGTGGCCGGCTCGGCCTGGGCGAGCTGGACGGCCGGAAGCTCATCAGCCAGCCGGTCGCGAAGCATCTGGTACTTGGCCATCGGGAAGCGGTGCCCCGGCGGCAGTGGCAGGACGAACTGCGTGGCATAGAAGACCTGCATCGCCGGATTGTCCGCAACCGCGGTCCCTAGGCATTCCGCCCTAGTTTGCTGCATTGCAGCAAAAAAGGCTTGCATGGGGCGCCTGCCTCCCTATAATTCGAGCCATGCTGCACTGCACCATCAGGGCAGCGGATCCCACCCTACCTGAACCTCTGGAGATTCCGAACATGCTGACCCCTGAACAAGTCCTGGCCTCGCAAAAAGCCACCGTCGAAACCCTCTTCGGCCTGACCTCCAAGGCCTTCGAAGGCGTCGAGAAGCTCGTCGAGCTGAACCTGACCGCTTCCAAGGCCGCCCTGGCTGAAGCCGCCGGCACCGCCCAGACCGCCTTGACCGTCAAGGACGCGCAAGAGCTGCTGGCCCTGCAAGCGAGCCTGTTCCAGCCCCTGGCCGAGAAGACCGCCGCTTACAGCCGTCACCTGTACGACATCGCCGCCGGCACCGGCGCCGAGTTCGGCAAGACCTTCGAAGCCCAGGCAACCGACGCGCAGAAGAAATTCCTGGCCGTCGTCGACAACGCCGCCAAGAACGCCCCGGCCGGCTCCGAGACCGCCGTCGCCGTGTTCAAGAGCGCCGTTGCCGCCGGCAACAACGCCCTGGAATCGGTGCAGAAGGCCGTCAAGCAAGCCACCGAAGTGGCCGAAGCCAACTTCAACGCCGTCGCCAACACGGCCGTGAACGCCAGCAAGGCCACCGCCAAGGCCAAGCGCTGAGCAGCTGTGGACATCCGGGTTCCTGCCCGCAGATTTGCGCAAGCAGGAACTCCAACCATCCCGGAGCCTCTATAGGACACTCTCGTGACTGACGGGAGTTCTTCAGGTTGTCTCCTCGGGTCCTTTCGTAACCTCTTGAGGTTCAGGGATCCTTAGCCCCGGCCGCAACGCCGGGGCTTTTTTATGTCCGGCAGGCCTTCCCGGGGGTTGGTTTGGGTCCAGATTTCCAGCGACTGAGAATGATTCGCGTTTGAGATATGATGTGTGGATCGTTCGTCCATCTGGAGCCCATCGCATGACCCGCAAAGCGCTTGTCCTCGCCTTGTCCCTCGCAGCCGCCGCCCTCCCGTCGCTGGCCCAGGAACAGGTCCTCAACCTGTACTCGGCCCGCCACTACTCGACGGACGAGGCGCTGTACAGCAACTTCACCACGGCCACCGGCATCAAGATCAACCGCGTCGACGCGGACGACGCGGGCATCCTGGCCCGCCTGAAGGCCGAAGGTGCGGCATCGCCCGCCGACGTGATCCTGCTGGTCGATGCGGCCCGCCTGTACAAGGGCCAAGTCGACGGCATGTTCAAGCCGGTCAAGTCCAAGGTGCTGGAAGACGCCATCCCGGCGCAGTACCGCGGCCCCACGACAGCCGAAGGCATCCCCTGGTTCGGCTTCTCCACCCGCGCGCGCGTGGTCGTGTACGACAAGGCCAGGGTCAAGCGCGAGGACGTCGACACCTACGAGGAACTCGCCGACCCGAAGAACAAGGGCCGCATCTGCATCCGCTCCGGCTCGCACCCGTACAACCTGTCGCTCTTCGGCGCGCTCACCGAGCACCTGGGCGAGGCCAAGGCGCAGGACTGGCTCAAGGGACTGCACGGCAACCTGGCGCGTGACCCCAAGGGCGGCGACACCGACCAGATCAAGGGCGTGGCGTCCGGCGAATGCCAGATCGCGGTGACCAACTCCTATTACGTCGCGCGCATGATGCGGTCGTCCAATCCGCAGGACCGGGCGGCGATGGAAAAAGTCTCTGTCGTTTTCCCGAACCAGCAATCCTGGGGCACGCACCTGAACATCGCGGGCGGCGCTGTCGCGAAGAACTCGAAAAACCCGGCGGCGGCCGTCCGGTTCCTCGAGTACCTGGCCAGCCCGGAGGCGCAGAACTACTTCGCCAACGGCAACAACGAGTGGCCGGTCGCCAAGGGCGTGAAGGTGAGCAATCCGGCCCTGCAGGCGATGAGCGGCAACGGTGACTTCAAGGCCGAGACGATTCCGCTGCAGGCGGTGGGCGCCAACCAGGTCAAGGTGCAGCAGATGCTCGACCGCGTCGGCTTCAAGTGACCTCGCGCCGGCCGCGCAGCGGCCAGGAAGCGAGGTCATCCCCGCGCAGGCGGGGATCCAGGACCCGACATTGAGCACCGAAGGCCGCGAAAGCGGCCTTTTCTGTCCCCGATAATTGACGTGCACGTCAACACACAGGAGCTTCCATGGACATCAAGGGCAAGGTTTTCATCGTGACCGGCGGGGCATCAGGCCTCGGCGAGGGCACCGCGCGCATGCTGGCGGCCGAAGGCGGCAAGGTCGTCATTGCCGACATGCAGGCCGACAAGGGGGAGGCCGTGGCCCGCGAGACCGGTGGCGCCTTCGTCAGATGCGACGTGAGTTCGGAAGCGGATGGCCAGGCCGTGGTGGCCAAGGCGCTGTCGATGGGCAAACTGATGGGGCTGGTGAACTGCGCCGGCATCGGCCCGGCCGAGAAGACGGTCGGCAAGACGGGCCCGCACAGCCTGGCGCTGTACACCAAGACCATCATGGTGAACCTGGTGGGCAGCTTCAACATGATCCGGCTGGCCGCCGAGGCCATGAGCAAGAACGATCCGGAGTCCACGGGCGAGCGCGGCTGCCTGATCTCCACCGCGTCGGTCGCGGCCTACGACGGCCAGATCGGCCAGGCGGCCTACAGCGCCTCCAAGGGCGGCGTCGTCGGCATGACCCTGCCGATCGCCCGCGACCTGTCACGCAACGGCATCCGCAACATGACCATCGCGCCGGGCATCTTCGGCACGCCGATGCTGTTCGGCATGCCCAAGGAAGTGCAGGACGCGCTGGCGGCCAGCGTGCCGTTCCCGTCGCGCCTGGGCAAGCCGCAGGACTACGCCAAGCTCGCCAAGCACATCTTCGAGAACGAGATGCTCAACGGCGAGGTGATCCGCCTCGACGGCGCGATCCGGATGGCGCCACGCTGAGCCAGCGAGCGCATTAGCATGCGTTTCCGATCCGCAGGAGACGCCATGAACAACAAGCTCAGTGCGCTGGCCCTGGCGGCGCTGCTCGCCGGCTGCGCCGCCAAGCCGTCCAGCTTCAGCTACCAGCCGCCGCTGCTGCCCGAGGCC
>JAGVLI010000255.1 GCA_020054355.1 Planctomycetales bacterium
CAATGCCCTGGCGGCCAACCCCGCCAACGACAAGAACGGCAGCCGTTACCGTGTGGCCCTGGGCCGCGTGCTGCTCAAGCTGAATCCGCTGCCGGGCCAGCCGCTGTTGCCTGGCCCGATCCCGGAACCGGCCCGCGAACGGCCGGGGGCTAACAAGGTCGGCCAGGTGCTGCCCACCACCAACCTCGATCAGCAGGCGATGCTGGTCATGCTGCTGACGGGTTTCCTCGCTGCCGAGGATGAAGATGATCCTTCGCTGGACGAGATCATCCGGCTGGCCGACCTGGCCATCCGGGCGAAGAACTACGAAGGCTATCTCATCAAGGCCGGCGCTCTGGCCCGCAAGGGGATGTGGACCGAGGCCCTGCGGATGTACTCGGAAGGTCTCCGCTACCTGATTCGGCCGGAATACGCCGACGGACTGGCCGCGCTGGTGAACAACCACCCGGCGTTCAACCTGCCCGACCCGCTGCGTCAGCCCGACGTGCTGCGGTCGGAACGGCACTTCGGCGCGGGGCTGCGGGCTTACTTCGCCGGCCAGTATTCGACGGCCGAGAAGGAACTGCTCGAAGCCTACCGCAACAACGGCCAGGACGCCCGCATCCTCTACTACCTGGGCCTGGCCCGGCTGCCGCAGGGCAAGCGTCAATCGGCCATCGTCAACTGGCAGATGGGCGCTATCCTGGAACAGCAGAGCAAGCCCAGCCCGGCGGCGGTCAACAGCAGCCTGGAACGCATCCAGGGGTCGCTGCGGCAGTCGCTGAACAGCTATCGCCCCTGATGCGAAGCACCATGAAGTAACAAGGAAGCCCACGGGTTGCGGCCCGTGGGCTTTTTTCGTGCGCCTCATTGGGCTTGAATCGCCGACGCTGCGCGCTAAGCACTCGGTCATGGATGCTTGCTACTTTGTTGATTCGCGACGCTTCGCAGAAGCGTTGAGTCGCTTCACGCTTCTGCGAAGCGTCGCGAATCGTGAAAGTGTGAAGTAACTACGGCCGCCTGCTTAGTAACACATCTCAGGCCAGCTCCACGATCTCGGCAATCGGTTGCTGACCTTGCTCGAAAGCGGCGCGGCTGGACCAGGCCAGCAGCGCGGCTTCGGATTTCTCGAAGTGCGCTTCGGGATAGGCATCGAGAATTTTCGAGCGCGCGTGTTCCTCGTGGTAGGAGAACTGCGATGACCCACCGGGCAGCCAGCGATAGAAGGTGTTCATGGCATCCAGTTTAACCACAAAGAAAGGCGGAGCAAACCACGAGGGTTTGTTCCGCCTTTTTCCGAACCGTGAGTCGGATTTACCGTCTGGGATCCCGTCCGTGTCGCTTTTGTCAGGTTGGAAACCTGACCCACGCCACAGGCTGGCTCACTTCACTTCAACCACGTGCGGCCGTTTCTCGACGTTGCCGGCGGCATCTTCCGCGTACGCCTGAAGCTTCAGTTCACTCGTCGTGGCTTTGTCCAGGGTGATTTCCCATTCGGCGAAGTTTGCCCCGACCGACTTTGCTTCCTGGCCGTTGATCAGCACCTTGCGGACCGTGCCGTTGTCGGCGGTGGTGCCACGCACTTGCACCTTGCCGTCAGTACGCTTGGCGACGTGCGTGATCGCGGTCGTCGGCGGCAGGTCGTCCACCGGATCGAGCAACTTCGGAAACTCGGCGGTTTTGACCTCGGCGACGCGGGACTCATCGCCCGTCAGGTTTTTCTCTTCGCGGAACTTGGTGGGATCGGCCTTGAATTCGGGCGACTTGGTGCTGACCACCAGGCCGTGCT
This sequence comes from Planctomycetales bacterium, assembly GCA_020054355.1. Taxonomy (GTDB): domain Bacteria; phylum Planctomycetota; class Planctomycetia; order Gemmatales; family Gemmataceae; genus JAGVLI01. The sequence goes on from JAGVLI010000255.1 coordinate 1,769, forward strand.
GTCCTGGCCCGAACCAGTCGTGGACGTAGATCGGCACGCCCTTTTCGGTCTTCGGAGTCGGCCTCGGGCCGCCGCCGAGGTTGATGACGGCCCGCGACTTGCTGTTGTCGTTCCAGTTGACCAGCTTGATATTGCGGAAGTGCGACACCGCGTTGCCGGTGGCATTGTCGTCGCTGATCTGAATGAGCGGCATCCCGCCGGAACGGATGCCGTCGAAGGTCAGCCCGTCCACGGTCAGCGCGCCGTACTGAATGCTGCCGTCATCGTGGCCGCGATTGAACGGCTCGGTGTTGGTCTGGCTGATGAGGACGTTGCGATAAACGTGGTTGTCGTAGTTGGGGTGATAAACGCCGTAGGCGACCCGGTGCAGCGTCAGGTTCTCGACCAGCAGCGACGGCACTTGCGGCCGGAAGCCATAGTGCGTGTCCCAGATTTTCAGGTTGCGGACGATGAAGGGGTGCTTGGCGTCCGGGCCGACGCGGTTGACGCCTTCGCCCAGGTTCACGCCGTAGAGGCCGACGTTGCTGTGGACCTCGTTGTCCTCGAAGCGGACGAACGGCAGGGTGCGGATATCGACGCGCTGCTCGCTGCCGTCGGCTTGCTGCACCGCGAAGTTCAGGCCGCCCTTGAGGGCGCTGGACGGCGTCGCCTCGTAGCGGAAGCCGTAGCGGTCGCAGTCGGCAGCGACGTTGCGGGTGAAGGTGTTCAAGCTGTTGGCCCACCAGTAACCAGCGCCTTCATTCGCGTCGAAGGGCAGCACCTGCTTGGGCAGCTTTTTGGCGTGCCGTGCCCCGACCGCGAGGTTGCGATCGAGGACGTTGTGGACCTCGGTGCCGTCTTCCATGAAGAAGCCGTGGCCCAGGCTCTGGTAGCCGACGTTGTCGCGCACCACCAGGTAGTTGGTGCCGTGAATCGTCAACCAGCGGTTGCCGCTGTGATGGATCGAGTTGCCAATGACGTAGCTGCCCCGCATGGTGTCGCCGACCAGATGGAAGTGCAGGCTGTAGCGGCCGAGCACGCCTTCCTTGCCCAGGTGGCGGAACTCGGTGTAGGACAGAGAGCCGGCGGAATACTTGTGGTACATGGTGTGGCCGCGCTGGCCTTTGGGATCGGCCGATTCGACGACGACGTTGCGGCTCAGGTTGGCCACCTCGCCGCGATAGTCGCCGCTGCCCAGATGGTCGTGGGTCAAGGGCTGATCGAGCGTGAGCTTGGTGCCGTCGATGGCCTTGATGGTGCGCTCTTCCGTGAATTCACCGTCCTTGTATTTGCGTTGCGTGGCGGTGACGATGATCCGGTCGCCGACGCGCCAGCCGGTGACGGCCTCGGCCAGCGTCACCGTGGCGTCGTTGGCCTTGGCGGTCTCGCCCAGCTTGATCCAGGCATGGCTCAGCGGCGCGCCGTGGAAGTCCATCCGGCCCATGCAGCAGACGATGGCCGGCCAGGATTCCTTGTTCGTGCCTTCGGCGTAGACGAGGCGAATCAGGGCAGTGTGCTTGGCGTCGATGGGCCGGTTTGGCGTGCCGACTTCCAACGTCGGCCGGGCTTCGCCGGGCTTGGGGGCGTCGCCCAGGTGGCCGTCGCAATCGAAGCCTTCCTCGCTGAACTCGTTGCCCGCCTGGATCTTGATGAGGCCCACGTCGAGGCGGGTGTCCTTGTCGTGCGCGAAGCTGAGCGTGCCGGCGACATTGATCGCGCGCAGCACTTGCTCGGACTTGAGGTCGTAAACGATTTTGTGGCCTTCGCGGACCAGTACCCGAGCGCC
>JAGVLI010000580.1 GCA_020054355.1 Planctomycetales bacterium
CCGGCGCGCTGGCAGGCGGCGGTCGCGCTCCTGCTGATCGCTTATGCGGCCGGCGGCGCGGTCCTCTTGCAGGGGCTGCCGGGCTTTCGTTTCTTTCGGCTGCCGTCGCGGATGTTGCTGCTGCTCGCGTTTCCGGTGTCGTACCTGGCTGCGGTGACTTTGCAGAAAATGCTCAGCGCGCCGGGCCTGATGGCCGACGAGCGACGGCGCTGCCTGGGCGCGGTCGCCCGCTTGCTGGTCGTCGTGCTGATCCTCCAGGGCGGCAATACCTTGACCAGCCTCCTGAACGGCAAGCAACTGCAAGCATCGCTCTACTGGCCGGTGCTGCCGATCACCTTGCTGCTGGCGGCAGGTTTGTTGCGACGACCGCTTGCGGTTTCGCACGCCGGCGCGGTGTTCGGTTGGCTCGCTTTGTTGCTCGTCGATCTCTGGTCGCTCACCGGCTGGCTGGCGTTCGCGAAGCCGACCGAGGAAATTTTCGCGCCGTCGGCCTGCGTGCAACAGCTGACCGAACTGAACCGCGCACGGCCCGGCCGCACCGTCGATCGCGGCACCCTCGATCGGGGCTATTCGCCGCTCTGGTCGGGATTGCCCGGCGTGCTGCAACTGGAGTCCACCGGCGGCTTCAACCCGACCGATGTGCTGCGCTACAAGGAGTACATCCGCTTCATCACCGATTCGGCGGAACCGCTGCAACCGCCGCAAGGTCCGTTCACGTTTCCGATCCTGGAGACTTTTCCGATTCGCAACAAGCCGTTGCTCGACCTGCTGGGCGTGCGTTACCTGCTGCAGCCGGCGAACATCACGCTGGAACAGGTCGGGGAACCGCTGCTGTCTTCGGACCCGCGCTGGCGGCAGGTCGGCACGGACCCGGCACCCCGCGCCTACGACTACGCCGGCGGCGGGCTGGTCCAGCTGCCGGCTTATGTGCTTTTCGAGAATCAGGAGGTCATGCCGCGCGCCTTCATCGTGCATCAAACTCAGCCGCTGCCGACCACGGGTCCGGAGCAAATCCTCGCAGCGCTGAAAGCCACGGATTTCCGTCGCACCGCATTACTGGAGAACGGCGCAGCGGCGAGCGGAGAAGCTGCGGACCTGCCGCCGCGCCCGGCCCGAATCAGCCAGATGCAGCCCAATCGCATTGTCGTGGAAGTGGGGGCAGGAGCGCCGGGCCAGCTGGTGCTGGCGGAAATCTGGTTTCCCGGCTGGAGGGCAACCGTCAACGGCCAGCCGACGACCATCGAGCGGGCGAATTATCTGTTCCGTTCGGTGCCCGTGCCGGCGGAGCAGTGCGAGGTGGTCTTCACCTTCGCGCCGGCTTCGTATACCTGGGGCCAGCGTTTGAGCTTGGTTGGACTGGCCATTCTGGCGGTGAGTCTGCTGGCGGCGGGGCGGCGGCGTAGTTCGTAGGTCGTAGGGTGCGTCCAGCCGTCAGGCGCGGACGCACCGCAGCGCCGGCGAACAGTACATCTGCCGTTGCGTTGGGGACGACGATACCGTCGGTACCCTCGTCATGCGTCCCGTGGCGCATCGCCTGCCGCCACCGGGGATGGTGCGTCTGCGCCTGACGGCTGGACGCACCCTACGCCGGGTCGGACTGGCCATTCTGTGATAAGTCTGCTGGCGGCAGGGTGGCGGGGAAACCGCTAAAGTGAGTGGTCGAGCAGCGACTGCCGAATGCGACCGAGGGAATGCCCATGACGGAGCAAGAGTGGCTGGAGTGTGCCGATCCGGCGGCGATGCTGGAGTTCTTGCGAGGGAAAGCCAGCGAGCGGAAGTTGCGACTGTTTGCGGTGGCGTGCGCGCGTCGCGTCTGGCCATTGCTTGATGATCGGTGGAGTCGGTACGCCATTGAAACCGCGGAACGGTACCTTGAGGATCAGGCCAGTTCGGCGGAATTGCGCCAGGCGTGTCTTGAAACCGATGGGCGAATGATGCCAAATGGCGACAACGATGTACGCTGTTCGACAGGATTTGCGGCAAGCGACGAGCAAGCGGATGCCCCAGGTGCCTCCCGATGCGCATTAACTTTGGTGGCTGGGAGCCGCAGAGGACGGGGCCGTAGAAAGTGGGGCGAGCGAACCGTCCAGCAAGAACGCGACGCGCAATGCAGCTTGCTTCGAGATATCATGGGCAACCCGTTCCATTCCGCAACCTCCCCTCCCGCCTGGCTCACGCCCACCGTCTTTTCCCTCGCCCAAGGCATCTACGCCGACCGTGCCTTCGACCGCCTACCCATTCTGGCCGACGCCCTCGAAGACGCCGGCTGCGATAGTGCGGACATCCTGAATCACTGCCGTCAGCCGGGGGAGCATGTTCGAGGCTGCTGGGCGGTGGACCTTGTTTTGGGAAGACAGTGAGGCGAGCGTCGCGGCGTAAGCCCGACGTGTGAGTCGCTTTTCACATATCGGGCTTACGCCTCGACACTCGCTTCAATAAACTGATTTCGAGACATCCCATGTTCATTTCGGCGCTGCTCTCGTCACTGCCTTCGCCCTTCGAGGACGCGGTGCGCTCCGTGGCCGGGATGGGCTTCACGCATGTCGATGTGGTGGCCCTGGCGGAGCGGCCGGCGGCCCATCTCGAAGCGCTGGCCGACACGGGCTTGCTCGTCTCCTGCGGCGGCATCGGCAAGGGGCTGCCGGACGACTGGACCCTGGATGCGCCGGCGCTCGACCTGCGCCACCTCGCGATTGCCCATATCAAGTCGCAGATTGCGGATGCCGCTCGCCTGGGCGCAACGCACGTCTACCTCACGGCCGGTCTCGACGGCAGTCCCGATGGCCTGCTCCGTTTCGGGGAAAGCTGTGCGCTGCTGGCCGACTACGCCGCCGGACGCATGGTCCGACTGTGCGTCGAGCCGATACCCGGCCGGGCACTGCCGAGCGCTGCCTCCGTGCTGGAGATGCTGGACCGGCTCAACCACGACCACCTGGCGCTGCTCATCGACGTGGGGCATTGCCTGATCAGCCGCGAAGACCCAGCGGAGGTCGTCCGGCGGGCGGGCAAGCGCCTCGGCTATGTGCATCTGGACGACAACGACGGCGTCGGCGATCTGCACTGGCCGCTGCTGACCGGCAAGCTGATGGAGCAGACGTTGGCCGCCTTCCTGAAGGAACTGAAACCGCACGGCTACGACGGAGCGCTGACGCTGGAGCTGAATCCGCAGAATCCGCCGACGGCATTGAGCGATGGCAAGCGCTTGCTGGAGCGCCTGCTGGGCTAGGGCCACGTCAAGAGACCTCGTGCCCGTGGGTCACGATTCCGATCGTGACAATCTTCACTGTCTGTCACGATTGGAATCGTGACCCACGGGCCAACCGTGCCTGGCAGCGAAGGGAAGTCTTCGGTGTGCGACGGCCAACCTGGCCGTCGCACACCTGCTATGCGCTGCTGCAAATTGCCCTGGAGCGCGCACCGCGTCCGGGTGGGCGGGGGAAAACCGCCTGTGCGTGAGATAAGACGAGACGACTCTGTTACGAGCTTGGCAAATCGAGGTGCGTTGCGTCAAGGCCAGCCCGGACCGGGCGCTGGCATACCGGGCAAACTGTCGGGTACAATGCCGGCGGCATCCCGATCCTTCCGGAGACCCTCCCATGCGCCTCGCCATCCTGCCTCTCCTGGCCCTGACGCTGTTCTCCACGAACTTGCCCGCCGCCGAGCCGACGGCCAAGCTGGTTTCGGTCAAGAAAATCTGGGACCAGGGACCGCACAATGCCTTCACGGACCTGATCCGCTTTCAGGACCGCTGGTACTGCTCGTTCCGCGAAGGCGCGGGACACGCTTCCGGGGCGGGCGCCATGCGCGTGCTGGTTTCCAGTGACGGCGAGAAGTGGACGTCCGCCGCGCTGATCGAGCAGAAGGATGTGGACCTGCGCGACCCCAAGCTGTCGCTGCTGCCGGACGGCCGACTGTTGATGGTCGGCGGCGCTGCCGTGCCGGCGAGCCGCAATCCCTTGAAGGACCATTATTCCATCGTGTCGTTTTCCAAGGACGGCAAGGACTGGACGGCGCCCGCCAAGGTGCTGGACAGCTGGCAATGGCTCTGGCGCGTCACCTGGCACAAGGGCACCGCCTACGGCGTGGCCTACCAGTGGAACCCGAAAGAGGACGGCGCCAAGGAACGCCCCGGGGCGATCCTCGCCAAGAGCAGCGACGGCGCGAAATTCGAGAAGCTCGTCGATCTCAAGCAGGTCAATGCCACCGAGGCGACGCTGGCCTTCGACGGCGACACCATGCTCTGCCTTCAGCGCCGCGACAGCAAGCCGAACTCGGCGCTGCTGGGCACCAGCAAGCCGCCCTACACCGACTGGACCTGGAAAGACCTGGGCATCTATTACGGCGGGCCGAACTTCATTCGGTTGAAAGACGGCTGGTGGGCATGCGGCCGGATCATCGAGGGCGGCAAGGCGCAGACGGTGCTGTGCCGGCTGGACGTGGCAGCCGGCAAGCTGACGCCGGCCCTGACGCTGCCTTCCGGCGGCGACAACAGCTATGCCGGCCTGGTCTGGCACCAGGACCAGCTCTGGATCAGTTACTACAGCTCGCACGAGGGCAAATCGAGCATCTACCTGGCGCGGGTGGAGATCGAGTAACCACTGGCCGCTTGCGGCTTCGCACGCAGGGTCCGCTGTGCGGACCATTTGATCTCAAACGGTCCGCACAGCGGACCCTACAAAAATGCGTCAAGCGGCATTAATCGCGCAGCGCCCGGCCGGTGAGATGTAAGAACACCCGTTCGAGGTTCGGCTCCTCGGATTCGAGGCCGAACAACTCGACCTGCTGGTCGTTGAGCAACGGCACCACCCGCACCAGCGTGCCCTTGACGTCGGCGCATTGCAGTTCGAGCGTATCGCCGTCGCGCTGGCTCAGGCGCACGCCGGGCAGCGCTTCGAGCTGCGTGCGCAGCGCGGGCAGGATCGGCCGCAGGCGCAGCTGAATCAGGCCCTCGAAGCGGCGCAGCAGGGCGCTCAGGTCGTCGCAGGCGATGAGCTTGCCGTGGTCGATGATGCCGACCCGCTTGCAGAGCGACTGCACTTCTTCCATGTAGTGGCTGGTGTAGATCACGGTGACGCCGGCCGCGTTCAGGCGTTTCACTTCCTCGAAGATGTGATTGCGCGACTGCGGATCGACGCCGGTGGTCGGCTCGTCGAGCATCAGCAGCTTGGGCCGGTGCATCAGAGCGACGCCGAGGTTGAGCCGGCGCTTCATGCCGCCGGAAAACCCCTCGATGCGCTCGCCG
>JAGVLI010000945.1 GCA_020054355.1 Planctomycetales bacterium
CGGCGAGCGCAAATCGGTCCGCGAGCTGCTGACCCGCCGTGCCCAGCAGGACCAGCGTTACCTCATCGAGGACGAGATTGCCCGGGGCGGCATGGGCGCGGTGCTGCGCGCCGTGGACTGCGACATCCGCCGCGAGGTGGCCGTCAAGTACATGCTGGACCAGGCCGACGCCAAGAAGAAGTCGCGCTTCATCGAGGAAGCGCAAATCACCGGCCAGCTCGAACACCCCAACATCGTGCCGATCCACGAGCTGGGCGTCGATGGACAAAAACGGCTCTTCTTCTCCATGAAGATGGTGAAGGGCCGCAGCTTGGCCCAGGTGCTCGACGAACTGCGTGGCGAGCCGGGTCGCGTCAGCGCCCGGAGTGTGGAGAAGGAATACTCGCTGACACGGCTGGCGAACATCTTGGTGGGCGTCTGCAACGCGCTGGCTTATGCGCACGCGCGCGGCGTGATCCATCGGGATTTGAAGCCGGCGAACATCATGCTCGGCGATTTCGGCGAAGTCTACGTCATGGACTGGGGCCTGGCCAAGGTGCTGAGCCAGGAGTCGGGAGCCAGGAGTCAGGAGTCAGGAGTCGGGAGTCGGGAGTCAGGAGTCAGGAGTCAGGAAGCTGCGCTGAGCCGCGAGCCACCGGCGAGCGCGGAAACCAGCAAGGTGGTGACGAGCCGGGAGCCGGAAGCCGACCTGACGCAGGACGGGACGGTCTTGGGCACGCCGGCCTACATGCCGCCGGAGCAGGCCGCCGGCCGCGGCAGCGAGATCGACCGTGCCAGCGACATCTATTCGCTGGGCGCCATCCTTTACGAGATGCTGACGCTGCTGCCGCCCGTGAAGAAGGACGGCGGCTACTTGGCGGTGCTGATGCGGGTGATGGAAGGTCAGATCGTGCCGCCGGAGCAGCGCGTTCGTCAAGCGGGCGAGCTGGGTCGCGTCAGCGCCCGGAGCATTCCGCCGGAGCTGTCGGCGGTGGCGATGAAAGCCCTGGCCCGGGACAAATCGCAGCGCTACCCCAGCGTGGAAGGCTTTCGCCGCGACATCGAACGGTTCCTGGAAGGGCGGTCAGTCAGCGCCAAGGAAGATACTGCCCGCGAAATGGTCTGGAAGCTGGTGAAGCGCAACAAGGCGGTCAGCGCCGCCCTCGTGGTGCTGCTGCCGGTCCTCTTGTTCCTCCTCGGTTCCAGCCTTTTCAGCTATCGCGCCCTGGCCGCGGCGCAGCAGGACAAGGAAGAGCGGACCCGGCAGGCCGTGCCGGCGTTCATCCAGGCAGCCCGACTGCTGGCCAACGACGGGCAACTCGCCGAGGCGCATCGCCAGGTCGATCTGGCCCTGGACTCCGAGCGCGACAATCAGGAAGCCCGCTTGCTGAAAGGCCAGGTGTTCATTGTCCAGCTGAATTGGCGGGCCGCGCGCGTGGAACTGGAACAGTACCTGGCGGTGCGGCCCCACGATGCCCAGGCGAAGAAATTGCTGGAGCTGTGCAGCCGGGGCAAGACCGACGACACCGTGGCCCTGATGGCCTTCGCCGATATCTTGCAACAACAACAGGCCTACGGCATGGCAGCACTCCTCCTGCGGAGCGTACAGCGCTCCGCGGACGCGCGCCGGCCCCTGCTGGCGCTGCAGCAAAAGCGGATCGAAGCCGCCTGGCCGGGGCTGGGGCACCGCCTGAGCGTCGATCCGGACGCGCAATTCCACCTCGACCTCCAGGGGGCGTCGCAGGTCACGGCCCTGCACCCGCTGAAAGGCATGCACCTGAACATCTTGAGCGCCCGCATGTGCAAACAGATTGCGGACCTGTCGCCGTTGCAGGGCATGCCGCTGACGAGCCTGGATATTGTGGGCTGTCAGGTCCGCGATCTCGAACCGTTGCGCGGCATGCAGCTCACCCACCTGGACCTCGGTTGGTGCCGCCAGGTCAAGGACCTGGGACCGCTGCAAGGGATGCCGCTCACCTGGTTGAACCTGGCCGGTATGGAAGCCCCCGACTTGGCCCCCTTGCGCGACATGCAGCTGACCTGGCTCGACCTGCACGGCGGTGCGGCAACCGATCTGACCCCTTTGCGGAAGATGCCGCTCCGCTCCCTGCATCTCGGCAGCTGTGCCGTGCGCGACCTGTCGCCGTTGCAGGGCAGGCCGCTGACCTACCTGAGCCTGACCAGCTGTCAGCAGGTCCGCGACCTGCGGCCCTTGCAAGGCATGCCCCTCCGCCAGCTGGAAATCCACAACTGCGGCATGATCAAGGACATCACTCCGCTGGAGGGGATGAACCTCGAATCGCTGCTCTTCACTCCCAAAACGATCAGCCGCGGGATCGACGCGGTGCGCCGTATGAAGAGCCTCAAGACCCTCGGCCTGGACGGCGGCGCGAAGTATCCGCCGGATGAGTTCTGGAAGCGCTACGACGCGGGGGAGTTCAGCAAATAGAGAATGCGCGGTCCCAGCCGACTTCAGCGGCCGCTTTTCAGCCACCTTCGTTCCAGACGACGACCCACTGGCCGATGCGACGCCGAGCCGCTTCAAACTTGCGAATGGAAATACGTCGCAAACCGCGTAACGGATCGAGCACCATCACATAATGACGAGTGAAGCGAATCGGGATGACGGCATGCACGGCGTCCTTACCATCGAGGAGGAGTCGATAGAGAATCACGATCGGAAACCGCCGGCCCTGGACCTCGGCCACCAAGCTGGCGAGGTCCAATTGTAGCTCTTGTCCCGGCAAGCCAAACTGGCGGGCAAGTTGTGCGACATCTTCCGGAGACAGTCCATCAGGCTGAATGGCGACTTTTTCGGTCAGTTCCGATTCCTCAACGGCACGGCCGCGATGAGCCAGGATCATCCGCAGGCAGGCCAGCGCACAAGTATTAGACTTTTCTTGCGCGATGAAAGGCGGCGTCGAGTTCATCGCGCTTCTCCTCGCACAATCGTCGTCCGCCTTCCAGCACTTCCGGACGAGGCGTGCCCCCCACAACGACGAGGGTCAAGGCGTCAACGGCCACCACGCCGACTTCGCCCACGATCCCATAGCCGGGGCTGGTTAACACCACCGGCACGATCCAAACCGCACGTCCATCGAGGGTCAAGCGCCGCGGGGGAGGGCTGCCAGTGTAGAGCATGCCGTAAGTACACAGACAATAGGAATTGGCGGCAATCCAGGCGGCCTCTTCGGCTTGGTCGGGCTGACGGCGCTTCTTCGCCGTCGTCCGCCGAGCGCCGGCCGGCGTGCTGGACTTGCGCGGTTTCGATTTCGAGCTTTTCAGTGGCATTGCATGGAGATTCCGGGCAGGAGAGATACACTGTTTACGACTGGATTCATTGTAAACTTCAGGAAGTCGAAAACGACATCCTTTTCCTCGGAAGCCATGCCATGCGTATTGCTCTCGGCTGCTGTGCCTTGCTCGTCGCGCTGAACCTGCTGCCGGCCTCGGCGGCGGCGGAAAAGATCGTCCTGGCCGCCGGCGGCGGCCAGGGCGGCGACGGCTCGGCCGCGAAGGACTTCAAGTTCGTCGAACCCTTCGGCGTCGCCTTCGACAAGGCCGGGCACATGTACGTCGTCGAGCTGTCCGGCCAGCGCGTGCTCAAGCTGGATGCCAAGGGCGTCGTCACCACGTTGGCCGGCACGTTGCAGAAGAAGGGCTACGAAGGCGACGGCGGGCCGGCGGCGAAGGCGCTCTTCAACGGCCCGCACAGCATCGTCATCGCGCCGAACGATGACATGTACATCGCCGACACCTGGAACAGCTGCGTCCGCAAGATCGACGCGAAGACGGGTACGGTCTCGACCGTCGCCGGCACCGGCAAGAAGGGCTTTTCGGGCGATGGCGGGCCGGCCGTGAAGGCGCAGCTCGGCAACGTCTATCATGCGTCGCTCGATCCTAAGGGCGAACGGCTTTACCTGGCCGACCTCGACAACCGCCGGATTCGCATGGTCCAGCTCGATACCGGCATCGTCACCACCGTGGCCGGCAACGGCGTGGAAGGCTCGTCGGGAGACAATGGCCCCGCCACGCAAGCATCCCTGCGCAATCCATTCGCGGTTGCCTTCGACCGTGCCGGCAACATGTACATTGCCGAATCGCAGGGCCACGTAGTCCGTCGCGTGGATACAGGTGGCATCATTACCACC
>JAGVLI010000965.1 GCA_020054355.1 Planctomycetales bacterium
ATTCTCGGGTGCCAAACTCGGTGTCCGGATTTCCGCGACCAACTCGGTGTCCGGATTTCCACGACAAACTCGGTGTCCGGTGACAAGCCGAGCGGCACCCGGACTTGGCAAAATCCGGCTGCTTCCGGCGCTTCAGGTCCGGCTCGGCTCGCCGGACCTACCCGGCGCGGGCATGCTTTCACTCTTCCAGCCGCTTGGTCAAGCCGCCGGTGCGGCTGTAGATTTCGACCTTGTAGACGTGTACCTCGGGATACGACTTGGTCGCGTCGCCTTTCTTCTGCCACTTGCGGATTTCGCAGAACAGCTTGAAGCGATAGTAGTCCTCGCTGGCATCGATGCTCTTCTGCAATTCCAGGCCGAGCTTGTCGCCGGTGGAGACCAGCAGTCCGGAGATCGGCACCCGCGAGAAGTACTTGCCGCGCTCGCTGGTCACGCCGATGGTGAAGCGGTTCAAGTCCTTGTGCCGGTCGATGCCGTTGACCTTGATCGTCACCCGGTCGATCGACAGATACTTGCCGGTGAACTTGTCCGGCAGCGCTTCGACGTCTTCCAGCGAGGCCGTCAGGGGCGGATTGCGTTTCAGCGCCAGCAACTTTTCCAGTTCCAGCTTGGCTTGCTCTTCCTTCTTGCGCTTCTCCTCTTCTTCGCGGGCCTGCTGTTCCTTGCGCTCCCGCTCGCGCTTCTCTTCCTCCAGGCGTTGCTGGCGATCTTCTTCTTCCTTCTTGCGGCGTTCCTCGGCCAGGCGGGCTTGCTCTTCGGCCAGCCGTTTGGCTTCCGCGTCGTCCTTCCGGGTCGGCACGACGGGACCGGGGTCATCCGGCTGAGTCGGGCTGGGAACGGCGCTCTTGCCGGTCGGGTCCACGACCGCAACCTGGCCGCTTTCCTTGAAGTAGGCCGCCGCCAGGTAGGCGCCGCCTCCCACGATGACAAACAGCGACGACCAGAGCAGCACGGGCAGCAGCGGGCTGCCACCCGCGCGGAAGGGCTTGCCGCACTTGCCGCACTTCAGCCAGCCGCGATAGCCGGCTGGCAGCTCGGCGCTGTAACCGCACTGAGAACATTCGATCGAGGCCATGACGGCTGGTTCCCCCCGAACTGCCGACAAAACAACTGCCATGCGATGATATTGGGCTGCAAGCGTCTGGGCGGTGATGGATTCTTGAAGCCTGGACGGGCTACCCATCTATCGTGCCGTGCAATGCCAGGTTTGCAAGCAAAAAGAGTGCCTGAGAATGATGGAATCAGACGCCACGCCATCGCTCGATTGGCGCTGGATCGACTATAATTGCCACGGGAGGTCAATCACATGCAAGCCGCCTTGCGACTGGAAACCACGGTCCTGCCAGGCCATCGTCTCGAAGTGTGCGCCCCGGAACTGCCCGAAGGCGCCACGGTCGAGGTGATCGTCGTCTTGCCGGAAACACCAAGACCGCAAAAGGTCTCTATGCTGGAATTTCTCGAATCGCTGCCGCCGGGGCCGCACGCGTTCCCCACGTGGGAGGAGTACGAACGGCACCTGCGGGAGGAAAAAGACGCGTGGGAACGCTAATGGTGCCGGCGTCTGGGTTGGTGTACCTCGATGCGAATTCGCTGATTTACACCGTGGAGAAGCACCCCGTCTATGGGTCACTGCTCCAGCCGCTCTGGCAGGCAGCCCAGGCCAAGACGATCGAGGCCGTCAGCAGCGACTTGCTGTTGATGGAGGTGCTGGTTGGTCCTCTGAAAAACGGCAACATTCCTCTGTTGCGGACCTACGAACAAGCGCTTTCGGGAACGGACGTGCGCTTGCTGCCCATCACGCAGCCGATCTTGCGTCGCGCGGCGCAATTGCGGGCCGCCACCAAGCTGAAGACACCTGACGCGGTGCATGCCGCAACGGCGCTGGAAACCGGCTGCGCGCTGTTCATCAGCAACGATGTCGGCTTCCGTGGCGTTCCCCATCTCCCTTTGGTGATCCTGGATGACTTGTTGACCCCTTGAATCATGGTGGAGAGCTGCCGTCGTCCGATTCTTCGCCCGATCCGCTGGCTGTCGGTCCTTTCACATCGTTGAGGATTCTCAGGGAAGCAGACGAAGCCGTAGTTTCGCGCTGGCACGGAAAAGTGCGGTGCGAGCAGAGTCTAGTTTTCCGAATGAAGAATCGCCGGCCCGCCTCGTTCCCCGTCCGCTGCCGTTTCGCGCTAACTGAATGGTTTACTTCGCCCTGGCGACGCCGTATCATCGTCTGCTTTCCCCGATAAGCTCTTGGCCCTCCCCAGGATGCCCATGTCCACCACTGCCTTGCTGGATACCCTGGCCGCGACCCCATTGCTGACTCCCCGGCAGCGCGAGGAAGTCGTGCGCGTGCTGCGGTCCCAGTTTCCCGAAGCCCGCGCCCTCGCCCAGGAACTGCTGCGCCGGGGCTGGCTGACGCCGTACCAGGTCAACCGGCTCTTGCAAGGGCGGGGCGGCGAACTGCAGCTGGGGCCGTACATCGTCCTCGAACGCTTGGGCGAAGGCGGCATGGGCGAAGTCTTCAAGGCCCGGCATCCCACGATGGATCGGCTGGTGGCCGTCAAGAAGATCCGCAAGGACCGGCTCGCCACCCCGAACGCCGTGCAACGCTTCCACCAGGAAGTGCGGGCCGCGGCCCGGCTGGCGCACCCCAACGTCGTCTACGCGCTCGACACCTTCCAGGCCGGCGATGCCCATGTCCTGGTGATGGAGTACGTCGAGGGCATCGACCTCGCCCGGCTGGTCCAGCAGTCGGGACCGCTGCCGGTCGCCCAAGCGTGCGAGTACATCCGGCAGGCCGCGCTGGGCTTGCAGCATGCCCACGAGCGCGGTCTGGTTCACCGCGACATCAAACCGCACAATCTTTTAGTGGCCAGCGGCCAGTGGCCGGTGGCCAGTAAAGAACCAGGCAAACGAAGCGATCAAGATAACCCTCCCTCTTCTTCACCGGCCACCGGCCACTGGCCACTGGCCACTGTGAAGATTCTCGACATGGGCCTGGCCCGCTTGATCGATGCCGGCGAGGATACGGCCTCCCTGACCCAGGAAGGGGCGGTCATGGGCACGCCCGACTACATCGCGCCGGAGCAGGCGCGCCAGTCGCAGTCGGGGGACATTCGCTCGGACCTGTACAGCCTCGGTTGCACGCTTTACTTCTTGCTGACGGGCCGGCCGCCGTTTCCCACCGGCACGCTGGCCGAGAAGCTGCTCAAGCATGTGATGGAGCAGCCCGAACCCGTCGAGCGGCTGCGCCCCGACGTACCCCCCGCCGTC
>JAGVLI010001014.1 GCA_020054355.1 Planctomycetales bacterium
AAGGTGGCCGCCAAGGAGAAGGAAGCGGACTTGCAGATCGGCGGTCCGCTGGCGGTGGCCCTGGTCATGGGCGATTTCGACATGTCCGGCATCGGCACGGTCACGCACATCGAAGGCGACCGCGTCTACGGCTGGGGCCATCCGTTCTTCGGCATGGGCGGCTGCGACCTGCCCTTGATGACCGGCTACATCCATACCATCTACCCCCGGCAGAGCATCAGCTTCAAGATGGGTTCGCCGCTGCGGATGGTCGGCGTCATCAACGCCGACGTCAGCACCTGCATCGCCGGCTGGCTCGGCCGCACTCCGGACCTCTTGCCGGTGCAGATGACTCTGCGCCGCGAAGGCGAGGAGCCTAAGACCTTCAAGGTCCAGGTCGTCCGCCAGAAGGCGCTGACGGCCCAGCTGGTGCAGGCGTCGCTGGTCAACTCGTTGGACATGGAAGGCGAGTTGCCCGACGAGACCACCGCCGAGATGGAAGCCCGCATCACCGTGGAAGGCCGCAAGCCGATCGTCATCAAGGACACCTTTTCGGGTTCGGGTTTTTCCGGCAGCCGGGCGGCAGGCCTGCTGTATCAGCAGGTGGCGACCGTGGTCAACGTGCTGAACTTCAACAGCTTCACGCCCGTCCGCATCGAGAAGATCGAATGCGAGACGACCATCCTGCTCGGCCGGCGGACGGCGGACATTGAGTCCGTCGAAGTCGATTCCGACGTTTACGCTCCGGGCGAGACGCTCAAAGCCTCGGTGTTCCTGCGGCCGTACAAAGGGCTGCCGGAGAAGACGCGGGTCAGCCTCAAGCTGCCTGCGGACCTGCCCGAAGGCTCGTATACCGCGCAGATTTGCGACGACCTGACCAGCGCCCGCGCCGAGCTGCGCGATCATCCCTACTTGAACAATCCGCGGAATATCGAACAGGTCTTCGATTCGCTCGCCGTGCAGACGCGGGCCAAGCGCACCAATCTGGTCGTGCGCGTGCCGATCAACCAGGTGGGCGTGGCGGTGGGCGGCAAGTCGTTGCCCAACCTGCCGCCGAGCATGGTGCAAATCATCGGCGCTACCCGCCGCACCGGAGCACAGCCCATCGCCGGGGCGCTGGTTTCGCGCCAGCAGACCGAATGGGTGGTGCAAGGCTCCGAATCCATCCGCTTTACCGTGGCCAAGAACAAGAAACTCAGTGGGGAGTAATCGAGGCAGTTGGCGGCTTGCCGCATTGCGCGGGCAAGCCGGCCGGTCTCCTTCCCATGGTGATGATGGAGCGAAGAACTCCTGGAGGAATCATGGTCCGACCCTTGCGACTCGCTTGCCTGCTGATCCTGACCGCCGCCTTGCTGCCCGCTGCTTACGCCCCGCTGCCCATCGCGCTGGCCGGCAAGGTCAAAGTCTGGCACCACCAGACGCCCAGCCACCACGAGAAGGCCCAGCTGAAGAACACCGTGCTGAGCAACGAGGGCGTGCTGCGGCTGTCGCGCGACCTCAAGCCGTTGACCGCCCTCAAAGCGACCCACATCTGGGACGTGGTCGAGGACAAGGACGGCAACCTTTACGTCGCGGGCGGCGGCGAGGGCAAGGTCTGGAAGGTGACGCCCGACGGCAAGACAGCCGTGGTTTACGAAGGCCAGGAAAGCCAGGTCTTCTGCCTGGCGCTCGCCCCGGATAATTCGATCTACGCCGGGACCGGCCCGAACGGGCTGATCGTCCGCATCGCGCCTGACGGCAGCAGCAAGGTGATCTGCGACACGACCGACAGCTACGTCTGGTCGCTGGCGGTCGATTCGCGTGGCGAATTCATCTACGCCGGCACCGGGCCGAAGGGGCGAATCCATCGCGTGACGCCGCAAGGCAAGTCGAGCGTTTTCTACGCCACCAAGCAGGAACATGTGCTCTGTGTAGCCTGTGGCCCGGACGGCAACGTCTACGCTGGAACCGACAAGAACGGGCTAGTGTATCGCATCGATAGCAAGGGCAAGGGCTTTGTGCTCTGCCAGACACCGCAGACCGAAGTCCGCAGCCTGCTGGTGACGGCGGCAGGCGTCTATGCGGGAACCAGTTCTCCCGTGAAACGGCGCGCCTTGGGCGGAGCTGCCACCGTGGAACGGCCGTCGGCGGGCAGCACGGTCCTGCCGTCCTCGTCTGCCAGCAAGACGGCCGAGGCAGTCGGCGTCGAGGAAGCGGACAAGGGCAGTTCCTCATCCAAGGACAAGGACAAGGAACCGGAAAAGGGCACGCCCGCGCCGGCGGCTTCCCCTCCCACGACTGGCGAAAACTCGGTCTTCTTCATCCGCAGCGACGGCACGGTGCGCGAGATCTTCCGCGACAAGGTGATGGTCCTGAGCTTGCTGCGCGGCGACGGCCGGCTGCTGATCGGCACCGGCATGGACGGCCGGCTTTTCGAGGTAAACGAAGCCACCAAGGAAAAGACGGAGATTGCCCGGCTCGATCACGGCCAGATTCAATGCCTGTGCAAGCGGCGCGACGGTTCGGTCGTGCTGGGAGCCAGCGACCCCGGCAAGCTCTATGTGTTGCAGGACCGCCATGCCGCCAGTGGCACCGTGATTTCCGAAGTGCTGGACGCCAAGATCGTCAGCAAGTGGGGAGCGCTGCGCTGGAAGGCCGAGACCCCTCCGGGCTGCCGGGTCAGCGTGGCGGTGCGGACCGGCAACGTCGCCGAACCGGATGAAACCTGGAGCGACTGGTCCGCTGAGCAAACCGATCCGGAGCAAGCCGCCATCACCGCGCCGACCGCTCGTTTTCTGCAATATCGCCTGACCCTGGCTGCCGCGAATACCGCCGTGACGCCGTCGGTCGGCAGCGTCACCCTGCGTTACATGACGACCAATCAAGCGCCCGAAGTGACCGGCATGGAAGTCCCGGACCTGGACGCCGTCACCCTGGACAATCCCAAGAAGTTGAAAATCAAATGGACCGCCCAGGACCCCAACGAGGACGAACTGACCTATAGCCTGTTCATTCGCAAGGACGGCTGGAAGAGTTGGGTGCAGCTGGAAGACGGTCTGACCAAGTCCGAGTACGAATGGGACACGACCACCACGCCGGCAGGCGTCTACCAGGTGAAGGTGTCCGCCAGTGACCGGCGCGACAACCCCGATGGCGACGCCCTGATCGGCGAACGCATCAGCACGTCCGTTGCCGTGGCGCACGTGCCGCCGGTGGTGACGCTGAAAGTCATCGGCATCGAAGGCGACCAGGCGGTGGTCGAGGCCACGGCGACCGATCCGCTCGTCCGGCTCACGGGCGCTTCGTTTGCCGTCAACGGCAAGAAATGGCTCAACGTCTTTCCGACCGACGGGCTGTTCGATAGCAAGATGGAGACCTTTAAGTTCAAGACCGAGGCGCTGCGGCCCGGCACCCATGTCCTGGTGCTGCGCGTCAAGGACGCGGCGGGCAACACCGGCTCCGGCGATGCCGTCTTCACGGTGCAGCCGCGTGCGGCGAAATAACCGCACGTCATTCAAGCTTGTGTGAATAGCTGTCAGCTAATAGCTATTAGCTGACAGCTATTCACTTTGATACTTCGCACCGGAATCGCGTGCGACCAAGGAACGAGCAAACGCACATGCCCAAGGACGGCGAACGCAACTACCTGCTGAACATCGGTGAAGAAGCCGTGCGGCATGCGGTCGGTCTGCCCTTTTCCGACCCCAATTGCGGCCGTTTTCTCGTGGAACTGGGCACGCTGCTGGCACTGCTGCCGCCGCCCCCGGTCCGAATTTTCGACCTGGGCTGCGGCACCGGCTGGACTAGCCGGTTCTTCGCCCGGCGCGGCCATGACGTGCTGGGCATTGACATCTGCCCCGACATGATCGCCCACGCCAAGCGCGAAGCCGAACGGGACGGCCTCACGAATCTCAATTTCCTCATCTGCGACTATGAAGAGCTGGCGTTCGACGGCGACTTCGATGCGGCCGTGTTCTTCGGCTCACTGCACCATGCGGTCGATCCGGAACTAGCCCTGCGCCGGGTCGGCGCGGCCCTGAAGCCTGGCGGAGTTTGTCTCACCTGCGAGCCGGGCCTCGGTCACGAGCAGACGCCCGAAGCTCAGGAAGCGATTCGCCGCTTCAACGTCACCGAACGCGACATGCCGCCGGCGCGGATCATCGAACTGAGTCGGCGCGCCGGCTTCTCGCGTTTCCGCATCGTGCCCCATCCGTGCGATCTCGTTTCCGTCTGCACCGCGCCGCCGGGCGACGCTTCCTCGTGGCTGCAATCGTTTTCGTTCGGCCGCGCCGCGGTCCAGGCGTTTCGGGTGCTGCGTTTCCTGCGCGAAACGCCACAGCGCAGCAGCATCGTCGTCATGGAAAAAGCCTAGGACACACAGAATGGAACTCTGGCACTGCAAGCGACTCGCCGCCGACGCCCTGCGCACCT
>JAGVLI010000938.1 GCA_020054355.1 Planctomycetales bacterium
CCCACGGCCGGCCGCCGCGCCCGGACGAACTGGCCGGCAAGCTCGGCATCACGCTCGAGGAGTTCCAGAGCATGGTCGGCGAGGCGACCGCCGTCAGCCTGGTCAGCCTCAACAAGAAGTGGTACGAGACCGACAGCTACAAGGACGTCCGCGAGATCGACATCCTCGAGGACAAGAAGGCGGAAGACCCCACGCATCGCTTGCAGAACCGCGACCTGATGCGGTTGGTGACGCGCGGCCTGAACCGCAACGAGCGGCTCATCATCATTCTTTACTACTACGAAGACATGACGATGAAGGAGATCGGCGCCACGCTCGACCTCAGCGAATCGCGCGTCAGCCAGATGCACTCCAGCATCGTCGCCCGGTTGCAGGCGCAGCTGTCCAAGCGCCGGCCGGAATTCAGTACCTGACGCCGCTATTCTGGTAGGTCAGGCTTTCCAGCCTGACTATTCTGTCGGCGGCGCTGCTGTCAGGCTGGAAAGCCTGACCTACGAATCAGACACGGAGAGTCACTTGGCTCTCCGTGTCTTTTTTCGTTGGCTCGCCGCGCCGTTTGAATTCGGCCTGCCCACCCTCCGTCCCTGCCGTATAATACCTCCGGTTGCCAAAAGTATCAGGAGGCGGGCATGCCACTGGCCGCGACCGACCATCCGTCCACTCCCGCTCGGCCGCTGCGCGTGCTGATCGCCGAAGACGATCCGCAAGGCGCGGAACTGCTGGAAGCCTACCTCGGCGAGACCACCTACGACGTTCAGAAAGCCGCCGATGGCGAGGAAACCCTGGCCAAAGTCGCCGACTGGCAGCCGGACCTCATCCTGCTCGACGTGATGATGCCCAAGATCAGCGGCTTCGAGGTGTGCAAGCGCCTGCGGGCCGCGCCCGAGACGCGCGGCACCGCCGTGCTGATGGTCACGGCCCTGGACCAGCAGAGCGACGTCGATCGCGCGGTCGAGGCCGGCGCCAACGACTTCGTCACCAAGCCGATCAACAAGAACGAACTGCTGCTCCGCGTCCGCGCCCTGCTCGATACCCGTCACAATCGCGGCGACCTGGAGCGGACCCTGGCGTACATCGAAGCCGTGGAAAAGGAACACCCGTAGCGCTGCGCCGGCGAGCGCTCCCCTGCGGGTCGCGGCTAAACGATCACCCTATGACACTTCCCCAAGTCGTGCTGCGGCCCAAGCGGGCCAGGCCGTTCTATGGCCGGCATCCCTGGGTCTATCCCGGCGCCGTGGCCAGCGTGCAAGGCGACCCCGCCGACGGCGCTGAAGTGGACCTGATGTCCCACGAAGGCCAGTTCGTGGCGCGCGGTCTGTACAACAGCCGCAGCAAGCTGCGCGTGCGGCTCTACAGCTGGGATTCCGCCCAGTCCCTGGATCGCGCCTTCTTCCAGGAGCGCCTCAGTGCCGCCATTCGCCTGCGTCGCGACCTCCTGAAGCTGCCCCAGGCCGGCAGCGCCTGCCGGCTGGTCTTCAGCGAAAGCGATGGCCTGTCCGGTCTGACCGTCGATCAGTACGACCGCTGGCTGGTGGTGCAGTTCACCTCGCTGGCGCTGCATCAGCGGCGCGATCTGCTGGTGGAACTGCTGGTCGAACTGCTGCAACCCGACGGTATCGTCCTGCGCACCGAGCGCGGCATCGGCCAGCTGGAAGGGCTGGAGCTGCAAGACGGGCTGTTGTCGGGCAGCGTGCCGGCCGCGCCGGTGATTATCGAGGAAGCCGGTCTGCGCTTCCTGGTCCATCTGACCGAAGGCCAGAAGACGGGCTTCTACCTCGACCAGCGCGACAACCGCCAAGCAGTTGCTCGCTATGCCGGCGGGCGGCGCGTCCTCGATGCCTTCTGCTACACCGGCGGCTTCGGCCTGGCGGCCAGTCGGGCCGGGGCGCGGGAAGTAGTGGGCGTGGACGTTTCCGAGCCGGCGCTGGCCCTGGCCCGGCAAAACGCCGAACTCAACGGCATCAGCACCGCTTCCTTTATCCGCGCCGATGGCTTCGATTACCTGGATTCCCAGGTCCGCGCCGGCGAACGCTTCGGCCTGATCGTGCTCGATCCACCCAAATTCGCGCGAACGCAGCATGCCGTCCAGGAAGCGCTCCAAGGACACGCCCGCATCCAGGGGCTGGCGCTGCGTCTTCTGGAGCCGGATGGTATTCTGGCGACGTGTTGCTGTTCGGGTTTGATCGACATGCCCATGCTCGAAGACGTGCTGGCACAGCAAGCAGCGGCGGTCCAGCGCGACGTGCAGATACTCGAACGACGCGGCCAGGCGCCGGACCATCCGGTGGCGGTGTCCTGTCTGGAAACCAGTTACCTGAAATGCCTGATTTGCCGGGTGCGGTAGCCAGCACCGCTTGCGGCTTCGCACGCGAAACTTCCGTTTGCCCTCCGAGGTATAATCGATCACGCTCACCGCGAGCGTGTTCAGTGAGTCGATTCCGACCTTTCCTAGCGAGGTAGTCAGTCCATGTTGAATTTCCGCCGGTTTGCTCCCGTCCTCGGTCTGCTGGTCTGCGGGTTGGTCGCGCTGCCCGTCCGGGCCGCCGATACCGACAAGTACCTGCCCAACGACAGCGAGGCCGTCATCACCCTCAATGTCAAGCAATTGCTCGAAGCGCCGCTCATCAAGAACAACCTCGAACAGCTCAAGGGCCTGGTCCAGGGTATTGGCGGCGCCCAGGGCATGCTCGACGAACTCGGCTTCGATCCCTTCAAGGACGTGGACAGCGTGACCGTGGCCATGGGCAAGAACCCCAACCAGGCCATGCTGCTGGTCAGCGGCAAGTTCGACCCGGCCAAGATCGCCGCCCAGGCCGAGAAGGTCGCCAAGAACAAGCCGGACACGCTCAAGATCACCAAGTCGGGCAACTACACGATCTACGAAGCCAAGGCGCCGGAACGGAACGAGACGGTCTACACGGTGGTGGTGGACGGCAGCTTGCTGGCTGTTTCGCCGAACAAGAGCGCCGTGGTGGACGTGCTGGACAAGAAAGCCGGCATGAAGCAGACCGAGCTGAAGAAGGACCTGCAAGCGGCCCTGACGGCGGGCAACCGCCAGCAGAGCATTTCCATCACCTCGCTGGCGGGACCGCTGGCGGCCAGCGGCCAGCCCTTCGTCGAGAAGATCAAGACGCTGTCGGGCGGCATCACCGTCACCGACGAGGTCAAGGCGGAAGTGGTGCTCAACGCCAAGGACGCCAAGGACGCCAAGTCCATCGAGACCGAGCTGAACGACAACCTCGACATGGTGAAGGCGCTGGTGGACAACGCCGCCCAGGTCAACCAGGGCCTGAAGCCGCTGGTGGACGCGGTGGGCACCCTGAAGCTGAGCACGCAGGGCAACACCGTCACGCTCAAGGGCCTCATCAGCAAGGATGTCATCCAGAGCCTGAACAAGCTGATCCCCCAATAAACGCCGCTTGCGGCTTCGCAAGTGATTGCGGCTTCGCAAGATTCTCGCCACAAGCCCACGGACTTCGGTCCGTGGGCTTGTCGTCCGTAAGGAGTCCTCCGCTCATGGTTGAGTCGCGCTTCGCGGGGTCGAGCCTGGCCGTGCTGCTTTGCTTCGCACCCACCCTCTCCGCCGTGGAACCGAATCCGTTCTTGCCCGCCGACGCTCACTGGGTCGCCTCCCTCGACCTCCGCCAGTTCACGAACGCGCCGCTCGTGAAAACGCACCTGGCGACCGCGCTGCGCCAGTGGCTCGCGGACCAGCCGGCAGCGCGGGAGATGCAGCACGCCCTGTCCTTCGAC